>JBARWP010000557.1:0-2224 GCA_049646905.1 Pseudaminobacter sp.
GCGCCTGCTCACCCCCACCCGCGCCTGCGGCGCGACCTCCCCACAAGGGGGCGGTAGAAGAGCGCCCTTCCTTCTCGGCTTCGTGCTCGATCTGCTCGGCCCAATCGGAAATCGAGCCGGCCAGCGGCGTGCCGGTAAGTTCGGGCTGCGGCGCCTCTTCGAAGCCGCCGCGGGTTTTCCGGGGAGTTTTGACCATGGCGCGAATATGGTGGGAGTCTGCGGGAATGGAAAGGGCCATGCCGCGGAAAGACCAGCGGCCACGGCCTTGCTGCTGACACTGTCATGTCAGCAGCAATGTCTCGCGAGGCATCGATGGCTCCCAACCGGGAGCTTGGCGATAATGGCCATGCGCGCTATGACGGCCCCCCCGCCCAGGAGCCAACGCGCAGACAGAAGCGCGCAGCAAGAATTGGACAGCCCCTGCCATGTCTCCGAGAATACCCGTCTTCGTCATAAATCTCGACCGGTCTCCCGAGCGGCTCGCGAAAGTCAGGGAAAGTGCGGAGAAGCTCGGTGTCGAACTGGTGCGGGTCAAGGCGGTCGACGGCGCGCAACTCACGCCGGAACACGCGCAAAAGGTCGACCACGCCTCTTTCGAGCGCAATCATGGCAAGCGTATCCTGCCGGCCGAGATCGGCTGCTATCTGAGCCATCTCGATGCCTTGCGGATCGTGGCCGATTCGCCGCAGAGCCATGCGGTGATCGTCGAGGACGACGTTCGGTTCAGCCCGGATTTCCCGGCTTTTCTCGCTGACCTGGTTGCCCTGGAGGGGTGGGATGTCGTCAAGCTGATCAACCATCGCACGCGCGGCTTTGTTACGCATGCCAAGGTCAACGACCGCTACCGGATCGGGCGCTGCGCCCACGGGCCGTGCGGCAGCTCGGCCGCCTATGTGGTGACGCGCGAGGGTGCAAGGCGAATGCTCGCGGCGCTGAACCCGATGGGGCTGCCCTATGATGTCGCGCTTGAGCGCGGCTGGGCGGGCGGCTATGAGTTGTTTTCCACCGACCGGCCGATTGTCGGACTGTCGCCGGAAATGGGGAGCACCATTTTTGTCGGCGAGTCGCCATATCGCAAGGTGACGTTTCCCGCCTATAAGCGGCTCAACACGCTGTTGTTTCGCAGCCGCGATTATCTGCGGCGCATCCGTTTTGCCTTGGCATCCACGCAGCTTAAACGGCATCAGGCATGAAACTGACGACACGGTCCTTCCTTCTTCGCCGGCGCATCGATAGCTGGGTCCTGCTGGCGGCCGCGGTGAGCCTGCCACTGCGGATCGGCCTTGCCGGGGTCGCGACCTTTCTTTTTTCCTGCATCGGCGTCTATCTCGTCGCTGTCCGGCACCGGTCGGCGCGGCTTTTCTCCAGCCGGTTCCAGCTTTTCGCCGTCCTCTATGCACTCTGGTCCTGCGGCCTGATCCTGTGGCGGAGCGAGCATCCGCTGGACGACCGCCAACTCGGCTACAGCCTGCTGTTCGCGCTGTTCGCCTTCGTCGGCCCGGGACTGGTGCTGATCGCCAACCCGATGCGCATGTTCGTGCTCGGCTCGCGGATCGGGGTGACGCTGGCGCTCGGGGCAGCTTTGGGCGCATCACTGTTACTTGGCGGGCGAATTGGTATTGGTGGGAACGAAGCGGTATTTGGTTTCGTGGTGGCGACTGCGGCGTTGGCTGCGACGTTTCCACTAGATAAGGCACCAAGATGGGCACCTAACGGTCCCTATTACCTGATCGTCGGTAGTGGCGCTGCCCTGCTTTCAGAAACGCGTTCAGTGCTGGCCATTCTGCTGATCCTTACGTTGATAGAGATTGCCATCATCCTTCGACAGTATTCATTTCGGGCAAAACTGGGTATAGGCGCAATTTTCATAACGCTTCTGGTAGTAGTTGCGCCCCAAGCAAAGGACTTTGTCGATCGTAGAATCCTACCGGTAGTTCTCTACTACAGCGGGTTGTCAGAGTATGCGGACAGATCAACCAATCTCCGCCTAACCATGTGGCAGGGCTCGGTTCAAGTTATTTTAGAGCACCCCATCGTCGGTGTGGGATCTGCTGAAAAAATGCAAGCCATAAGCGAAAAGGTAGATAAGAGGTTAAAATTACCGGAAAGGTTTATCCACGTCCATAACTCAGTTCTCGATGAATTGCTGAGTCACGGCCTGATCGGCCTGTCGTTTATGTTGGCAGCGCTTGTGTCCGGCCTTGGGTTTATCTGGCACAACAGT
>JBARWP010000558.1:0-11193 GCA_049646905.1 Pseudaminobacter sp.
ACGAAAAACCATCGAATATCGGCGCTTGCAGCACCGCAAGCTCGCAGCCTAACATCAAATCCCAGACGAGGCCCGCTCTCCGCTAGTCTACGCCCCAATCTGCGCCAAATGTTCTGACGACGGACAGGCGCGTGAGCAGGGCATCGACATGGAGCTGACCGACCGCCGGGAGTTTGCCAGCGCACCGGCATACACACGCAATCAGGTCCGGCCCGTCAGCTATAGCGGCCGCACCGAGCACGAAGGCACGAGCTCAGCCGCGCATAGCCGCTATCGGGCCAAGCGGTCGAACGAGATCAACCTCGCAACCACCGATCGCAGCCGGCACTACGCGGCAACAGCTGCCGAGGCCTGGAGTGATCTTGCCAGCGAGGCGGGCGGCACCCCCGAGGGCACCTTTGCAATGCTTCAGATGGGTCGTCTGGAAGGATTGACAGAGAACACTCAAAATGAGCGTGTTTTGGTAGACAATGAAAGCGAACCTATCAAAAACATCACCAATATGATAGAGTTGACCGAGTTCGTGAATGGTGAGGATAGACCGATGCGAGAGATGACGCGTCCGGAGTTCGAGGCCTACGAAGATCGTGTAGAAGCGGTTCTTTCGTCCGTGGAGCAGACGCTCAACGATACGGATCGTGCCGACTTCGACGAGATCGCCGCGGCAGCGCGCGAAGTGGTCGACATCCGTCGGGAGTATCTCGAATTCACCGAACGCCAGGTTGACCGCGAGGGCGGGCAGCGAGCTCGCGGCTCGCATGACGATCGGTTTGAGGATCCCAATGCCCAGTGGAATGCGGCCGTGGCGCGATTCGGACTGGAGGCGGTCGAAACAGCGAACGACGTCCTCGTTGAGGTCAGTCACTATCGCGAGGGGATCGAGCGGATCGAAGCGGGTGAGCTGTCGCAGTCCTTCACGGCGAGTTACCGGGCGGGGCTCGAGCGAGAAATCAACCGGGCCGCCGAAATGGCGGTCGGTGACGACAACCGCTACATGCACGAAGTCGCGAAATCGGACCAGGATCTGCAGCGCGCGATCGATCACATCGAGATGTCCCGTGCCGAGAAAATGCGCAGCGACAGGAGCGAAGACAGGGAACAGAAACCTGCTTCAATCGACGCCGGCGCAAACCGCCGGACCGACGGGACGCCCGGTGGGTTCCAGGGTGCTGCCGAAGCCGAGCAACATCGCGATCCGGGTCGAGAAGTCCGTTCGACGCCAGAGCAGGATGACCAGATCGTCGAGCAGCAGGCGACCATGCCGTTCGAGCAACGAACAAGGCATCCCGATGACCGACCCCTTGAAAGGAAACAAGCCGCCGATGCGGAACTTGCCAGATCGGATCCGCCGCAGCAGCATGTACCGCGTCTTCGGCAGATCGAACTGGAACTCGAGAAGCGACAAGATCGCGATCGCGACGATCGGGAAAGGTAGGAGTTGGTCATGAAGAGCGACTGGCGCAACAATCAGCTTCCGCCGCCAGAGGGCTCGGAAGATCGACCGGATGGCTTCGTCTCGATCGCAATCCTGGCGTTCGCGATTGTGGCGCCGCTCATCTATTTCGGCCCCGAGCTTGGCACCGTCGAGACGTGGCTAGTTGGTCTCTACCGTACGGTCGATAGTTGGGTTGCTCCGATCAGGGAGTTTGTGTTGAGCTAAAAGTCGCGCACAAGACGTCTGAAGGACAATTCAAGCGACATCATCACGATCGATGCGACAGGCTGGGCAATCACGCAGTCATAGCCGGAAGGTGTCGCGAACGCGGTGCGCCTGATCGTCAGTCCTGTGCCAGTGCCCGAATGAGGGTTCGAAACGCTGCGCGGACCTTGCGATCCTCGATCTTTGCCAAGTTCTGCGCAACCATGATGTCGCCTCCGTGGAGCCTTGGTTGCGCGGGCGCGTCGATCTGAGGACCGACGCCCTCTAAGAAGAACGACACCGGTGCGTTCAGCGCGGCGGCTGCTCGCACCAACATGGTCACAGCCAGGCGGTTTGTCCCGCGCTCATATTTCTGGATCTGCTGGAAGCTGACGCCGAGGAGTGCCCCCAGCTTCCGCTGGCTCATGCCGAGCGACTGGCGTCGGGCGCACAGACGGCTCCCCACGATGACATCCACGGGATCATGTCCGTCTTCGCTTTCTCGCGGGGCGGTCTGGGATCGGGGGTGGCGGATCGATGAAGAAGTCGGTTGGGGCAACGTCGAGGATCTCTGCCAACTTCTCCAGCATGTCGACGGTGGGAGAATGGACTTCACGCTCCAGGTGGCCGACATAGGTTCGATACAGGCCGGCTTGCGCGGCCAATTCCTCCTGCGACATGCCTTTGCCATGACGCATCCGTCGCAGGTTTTGCGCTACCACCGTCCTCAGCTTCATAGCCGAGACGGAACAGAACGCGCAGTAAACAGCGACGCAGTATAATGAGTGTTTACGAGAAATCCACCGGGTTACGTCTCGCGCCGCCTCGGCGCATCATGGAGATTGGCCGTCACGTCACTTTAAAATGGACGAGACTTGCGTTAAAGATGGACGCATGATTGACTCGATATCGCCGCGCAAAATCATCGATCGGAAGGTCCGCCCGCTCGTCGAGGCGGCGCTGGAGGATACCCGCGTTGTCCTGATCATCGGCCCACGGCAGGCCGGAAAATCAACTTTGGCCAAGCAGTTCTCTGGAGCAGCCCGACCGTATATCACTCTCGATGATGCGGGCGCCTTAAGCGCGGCGCGCGCCGATCCCGTGGGCTTCGTCAGAGGCATCGACCGCGCGGTCATTGACGAGGTGCAGCGCGCGCCAGAACTCATGCTGGCAATCAAGGAGAGCGTCGATCGCGACGATGCTCCCGGCCGGTTTCTTCTGACCGGATCAGCCAACCTCGCCACGGTGCCGGCGATCGCCGATTCCCTCGCCGGCAGGATGGCGACGATCTCGCTCTTGCCGTTTGCCCAATCAGAGCTCCGCTCAACGCCAGGACGTCTGCTGGATCGCCTGTACGCTGGTGAGGACTTGGCCGTTACGGACGATGTAGTGCTCGGCGACGAACTGATGTCGCTCATCCTCGGCGGCGGGTATCCGGAGGCATTGCGGCGATCAACCCAGGCGCGCCGCACTGCCTGGCTCGAAGACTATGTGACACAGATCCTAGATCGGGATGTCCGTGACATCGCAAATATTGACCAGCTTGATCGGCTGCCGCGGCTTCTCGCGGTGCTGGCGGAGCACGCAGGTCAACTCGTCAATCATTCCAGTTTCGGCGCCGCTCTCGGTCTGTCGAGCGTGACGGCACAGAAGTATGTGGCGATCCTCGAGCGTCTTTTCCTGATCCGGACCTTGGCGCCGTGGTCGAGCAACCGGTTGAGCCGCCTCGTCAAGACGCCGAAGTTGCATTTTCTCGACAGCGGGCTTCTAGCGACCTTGCGTGAGGATGAGGATGGAACGCTGCAGCAAGATCGGACGCGCTTCGGCCCCTTGCTCGAGACTTTCGTCGTGTCGGAGCTCCTCAAACTCGCATCTTGGTCGGAAAGACGCGTCTCATTCTCGCACTACCGAACCAAGGATCAGGACGAGGTCGATGTTGTCATCGAAGATCGTCGCGGGAGAATCATCGGGATCGAGGTGAAGGCCAGCGCAACGGTACGGGCCCAGGATTTTCGCGGGCTGCGCCAGCTGCAGGAAGCGGTAGGCGACCGCTTCGTGCGCGGACTCGTACTGCATGACCATGATCGGGTGACGCCATTTGGTGAAATGCTGCAGGCCGCGCCGTTGTCACTTCTTTGGTCGATGTGAAGTTGCATAATCCATCTTATGGAACTAAGTTATTGATTTTTAATGTTAATCCGCAATGTGACTGCCGAGGACGCGGGCGGCCGGACTACCTGAGGCGACTATACAGCCTCGGTCTCGGCGATCTCGATCTCGATCTCGTCAGGGACGGTGGCGTCGAAGACCCGACCCCAGTGTTCTGATTTGTCGCGCGGCTTTCCGGGTTTGCCCGCCCCCGTTGCGAGCGACTTCAACCGCCGTGCGGCCTTCACGAAATCCGCGTCGAGCGAGCTTGGCGTGGCGCTGCCTGAACGTCGCCGCGCCGAGGCCCTTATGACGGCAGGCACCGAAGCCGTCTCTTCGACCTCCCCGCCTGGAACGTTTGAAGCTAACGATCGTCTCCTGCTCGAAGGTTTTGTTACTTTGTCGGGGCTGGCTTTCAGTTCCTCCCGTTTGGAAGCATCGATGAGTTCGCCTACATAGACGCCGGTCGTCGCGGGAACCGGCCGTTGTGGAAGGAATTCTGTTGCCGGCACATCCGGCAAATGCGCCTGTGAAAACCTCTCCATCTCGCGGAACGGTGCTGTCCGGAAAAACCGCAGCTTGTCGGCGAAGACCGGCCCCTGCCCTTCGGCCAGGATGACCATCTTGTCTCCCGGCATCTGCCGCACCTCTTGCGGCATCATCAGGTCGCGTTCCCGCAGTTGCTCGACCTTTGTACGGCGATGCAGGCCCATCACTTCTATTGTGCGGGACTCGGTCTTGTAGCGAACGGTGCGCTTGCCCAGGCCCTTTGACACGGCCTCCGCCGTTACCTGGTCGTTGGCACCGAAGACTAGTTGGTAGCCGCAGTTGCCCAGCAGCGAATGTCGTGATGTCTCGCCATAGATCTCGTCCAGGTTTTTCAGATCCTGGATCACGAAGGCCATCTTGACGTTGTAGCCGGCGACATAAGGCAGCTTGGTCGTGATCTCGCTCATCTTCTTCAGCTGACGGAACTCGTCGAGCAGGAAGTAGACCGGCACCGAACGCTCCGTGTACTCGAGCATCAGCGCGTCGAGAGTCTGCTGCACAAACAGTGCGAGCACCGGCCGCAGCAGCGTGATGTCGGTGACATTGGGCGCGAGGTAGATGGAGATCGGCCGGCGCTTCAAAGCACGCAGGTCCATGTCGGTTACCGATGTTGCTGCCACGACGCGCTCGTTGCGGAACGGCCGCAGCGCTTTCTGGATGTCGAGGAGCGCAGAAGCGGCGGCGCGCTCGGACAGGGCAATGTAAGCGTTGAAGCTCTCCGTCGTGAAGCGAGAGAGGTAACCGCGTGTGCCCAGCTACTGACCGCCTTCAAGGGGAAGTTCACTATCACCTCTACGCCTAAGAAGGGCACATCGGTCGCGCTATCGATCCCGGTTTAGATTGCGGTGTGTAGCATCTCACGGCCGCCCGCTTTTCGGGGTGTCGCGTCGAGCGATTTAGGCTGTGCCATGCTGCCAAGGGGTGGTCGGGTTTTGAGTTTGGCTCAACGGCGACGCCGAAGAGCAGCAGCTCGCCTGAACGTAACGCCAGGACGTTCTCAGCTGAGAACCGTCGAAGCGGTCGGCCGCAACTGCCCGCGTTAAGGTCTCGTTAACCCTTAATTTGTTGACCGCCCGAGAGACTCACGTCATTTTACGCTCAAAGTGCCGAATAACACAGTCGAGCGTTTTTTATGGCCGAGGCCAATTTGATTAAAGTCGACCATGCATCGCCCCCAAAGTCGTTGACGCGACTGATCGAGGCTGATGCTGATATTCTCAGCGCTCAACTTCAACAGTTGCGCGCACGTGCATTTGCGCCGCTAGAGCAAAAAGAACTCCGGCGATTCATGGCTGGAGAAGCCGCGAAGTTGATCGGAATCAGCGATGCATATCTTCGGACATTGGTCTTGGATGGGGTGATTCCAGAAGCCGAAAAGAATTCGGCCGGCCGAAGGCTGTACACGCTAGAACAGGTTCATGCGATCCGGGATCATCTCGGGCGAAATAAACGGGACTATATCAACCGCCGGGCAGGTGACGAACACCAACAGGTCATTGCCGTTACGAATTTCAAGGGCGGTTCGGGTAAGACCACCACTAGTGCTCACTTGGCACAATATTTCGCGCTGCGTGGGTATCGCGTGCTTGCGGTCGATCTCGATCCACAGGCCTCCTTATCTGCACTGTTCGGTATTCAGCCCGAATTCGATCTCGGGTCCAATGAGACGATATACGGTGCGATCCGCTACGACGACCAGCAACGCCTCATGAGCCGGGTTATCAGGAAAACATACTTCAGCGGCCTCGACATAGTGCCCGGCAATCTTGAGCTACAGGAATTTGAGCACGAGACGCCACGCGCGCTGACCGAAGGGCGACGGACCGCAGATCGGATGTTCTTCACCCGCGTGGCCGGTGCGCTGAAAGGAGTTGAGGATGACTACGACATCGTGATCCTCGATTGCCCGCCATCGCTCGGGTACCTGACGCTGTCCGCACTGTGCGCAGCGACTTCGGTGTTGGTGACTATCCATCCGCAAATGCTGGATGTCGCCTCTATGAGCCAGTTTCTGCACATGACGGCAGGCTTATTCGACGTCGTCGAGAAGGCAGGCGGCAACGCGGGATATGATTGGTTCCGCTATGTCCTCACGCGATACGAGCCGAACGATAGCTCCCAGTCACAAGTTGCCGGTCTATTGAAAAGCCTGTTCGGCGATCGAGTTCTTACGAATGCGATGGTGAAGTCTGCGGCCATTTCGGATGCGGGGATCACAAAGCAGACTCTTTATGAGGTCGGTCGCGAGAATTTCCATCGTCAGACCTATGATAGGGCCATGGAAGCGCTGGATGCTGTGAATGGCGAAATTGAGAATCTCGTCAAACATTCATGGGGTCGGAAATGACCAAGCGACGCGAAGCGCTAAAGAATATCTTGATGCCTGTGACGAGCGCGGAGTTCTCAACTGAGAACTCGAAATTGCAGCGGCAGCGCCCCCAAGTGGCATCAGGCGCGCTGCAAAGCATGAATGAAGCGATTTCCGGACTTTCGAAAGAGGCAGAAGAGCTACGGAAGGCACTTGCTGACGGCTCCAAAATCGTCGAGATCGAACCAGACTTCATAGATGGTTCGTTCGTCAAAGATCGACTCGACGATTGCGAAGGTGAAGAGTTTAGCAGCCTGGTCGAGAGCATTCGTGCGAACGGGCAGGCCGTCCCAGTACTAGTTCGATCGAACCCCCAAAGGGACGGACGGTATCAGCTAGCTTTTGGTCATCGCCGCGTCGCAGCTCTCCGTACCCTCGGCCTAAAGGTAAAGGCCGTCGTCCGTGAAATGTCGGATGAGGAACTGGTAATCGCTCAAGGCAATGAAAATCTTGAGCGGAAGGATCTGAGTTTTATCGAACGCGCCCTGTTCGCACTTCGCCTTGAAGAGCGCGGCATGTCTCGTTCCGTTATTATGTCCACGTTCGGCACAAGCTCCAAAGGTGTCTTGTCCGAGATGATTGGGCTGGCGCGACGGTTACCGATCACGCTTGTCGAGGCAATTGGGCCTGCTCCGGGCATCGGAAGACCAAGGTGGGTCGCTCTAGCTGATATGCTCGAGGCTCGCCCAAAGGCAGACTGGAAAAGCCTCGCAAACTCATCAGACTTCAAAAGGCTGACGAGTGTCGACCGCTTCGAGGCTGTACTAAAATCGCTAAAGGACAATCCAGCCCACCCGGAAACTGCCTCAGAGCTTTGGGCGCCTGCTGACAAATCGGTTCGAGTCAGCACGAAGAAAGGCCAGAACGCTTTGATGATGTCTTTCAAGTCGAAGGACGGGAATACCTTTGGCGCTTGGATCTCGAGTAATCTGGATAGTCTCTATGAGGCGTTCAGGAAATCGGAGAGAACTGGGACAGGAGACTAAATCCGCAAAAGAAAAAGGCCCCCGAACGTCACCGCGCGGAAGCCCTTCTCATTAGGTCTAGCAACCTGAGAATCGCAAATCCGCGAATCACTGTCAAGAGTCACGGCGTCGATTCGGCGAGCAGGTTTCTTTTGCCTTGCGATAGGTGAGGGAAGATGCAGACGCATACCGCAACGACGCCCTTTGGGCGGCGGCCGATGACGCTTGGCATGATTGGAAGTCAGGCAACGGCGAAAACAATCGATAAGGGGACGACGGCTTCAAAGTGGCAGGTGTTCCGGGATATCCGTGAGGCTAAGGAAGCTTTGGGGGCAACGGATCGCGCCCTCGCGATCTTGAACGCCCTGCTGACGTTCCATCGCGAGGAGGAGCTTACCGCGGAGGGCAACCTGGTTGTCTTCCCATCAAACGAGCAACTCATCCGGCGTGCGAACGGCATGTCGCCGGCGACGCTAAGGCGGCACCTGGCCATCCTGGTGACTTCCGGGCTGATCATCCGCCGTGACAGCCCGAACGGCAAGCGGTTCGCGCGCAAAGGGCAAGGCGGCACGATCGAGCAGGCCTACGGCTTCGATCTCTCGCCGATCCTGGCGCGAGCGCTGGAGTTCAAGGAACTGGCGGAAGCCGTCGCGGCCGAGCGAAAGGCATTCCGTCTGGTCAAGGAGCGGCTGACGATTTGCCGGCGCGACGTCGTCAAGATGATCGAAGTCGGGATCAACGAGAGCGTTCCAGGAAACTGGCGCGGCTTTCAGCGCCGCTACGAAGCGATCGTCGCCCGTCTTCCACGCACAGCGCCGCGCCAACTCATCGAGGGGATTGCGGACGAGCTGGAAGACCTCTGGGCCGACATCCATCAGACCTTGGAATCGTTTGTTAAATCACAAGATTCGAACGCCAATGAGTCTCATCTTGAGCGCCACATACAAAATTCAACCACAAACTTTAATCCTACCGATGAACCTGAATATGGCTCAAGAAATAAAGATGAAGCGAGCGGCACCGCCGAGCATACCGACAACGTGCGGAGCCTGCCGAGACGCGATCTGCCCTTGGGAATGGTGCTGAGCGCGTGCCCCGACATCGTGCCGTATGCCGAGGGTGGGCAAATCCGGACCTGGCGGGATCTTGGCGCCGCGGCTGATCGAGCCCGGCCGAGCATGGGGGTGAGCCCCAGCGCCTGGCAGGACGCGGTTGAGGTGATGGGCCTGCAAAGCGCGTCGGTCGTACTGGCCGCGATCCTGCAACGGGCCGAGCACATCCGCAGCCGCGGCGGCTATCTGCGCGACCTGACGGAGCGAGCCCGAGCGGAAAAATTCTCGGTCTGGCCGATGATCACCGCGCTGCTGAACGCCCGAATGGGCGCCCTGCAAAGGGCGGCCGCGCGGCCGGAAACGCCAGAACCAACGGCCGGTGATGGGCGAGGACAGGAGGCCGAGGGCCCCGGCAACTCGCTCGAGATCAGCCAGTCGCTGCACGACAGAATGAAGAAAAAGCGCTGGTGACGATGCTCCAATCTCTCGCCCGATCGGCTATCGATATGAGGTGATTGTCGATAGTGAAGCCTATTTGGTGGCAGCGACCTCCATCGTAAGCGAGGGGCGGGAACTTGTGTCAGCAGGCCGAAGCGACTATTTTATCGGAGCTATGAGCACGCACCTGACTTCAGTCCTGACGACCGTGAACGCACCCTACAGCGATCAACTGGACGGTGCGGGGCTGGCGCATTGCCTTGCGGACATCGAACTGGCCAAGCAGCATCCGGGTCATGTCAGTGCGTTTTTTGCCGAGGTTCCCCTCGCACAGCAGGTCGAGTTCGCTGCTGCGCATAGCATTCCGGTCCCCGCCCTGAAGGCCTTTGCCGTCGAGTTCTCTGCCTGGTCCGGCGAGAGCTATCCGCTCGCCGCGTAATGGCCGAACGCAGGAGCCGACGCCCGTCCGAATGGCGGCGGCTTTTTCGCATTGCGCTCGACCTGATCGACCAGCTCCACGCAAATGCCGGCGGCTACGACTTCGAATGGTCGTTTGGGGGCGGCACGGCGATGATGATCCAGATCGGGCATCGGGAGAGCCATGATATCGATGTTTTTCTCGACGACCCGCAATTGCTTGGGTTTATCGACCCGTCCAGAAGCCAATTGCGCGTCGAAACGATGCCGGCCGACTATCTGGGCGACGGGCTTCGGTTTCAGAAGTTTGCCTTCGAGAACGTCGGTGAGATCGACTTCATCGTAGCCGGACCATTGACGCGGATGCCCTTCGAGATACGCGAGGTAGAAGGCCGTCCGGTCCGGCTCGAGACCATTCCCGAGATTATCGCCAAGAAGGTTTACTACCGAGGCTCGCAAGCCACGCCGCGCGACATCTTCGACATCGCCGCCGCTGCCCGGACGCACCTGCAGGCCGTTGTCGGTGCCCTTCGTGCATTCCCGGAAGAGGTTTCCGGGACAAGGGAGCGGCTGGAGAGGCTGAATCCGGAGTTTGTGACGCGCGCCATCGCGCAGCTGATGATCATGTCTGACTACGAAGCGTCGGCCGCCGACAGCCTGGATATGGCGCTCGCTGTGTTGGATGAGGTGCTGTCGTCGCCTGCAAAAACCTGACCGCCACGCTCTGGTGCTCGTGTGGGGGAGGGGAGGGGGCTTTCTCTACAGCCCCGACGCCTTGGTGAGGTTGACCCGGAAACGATCGCGCCGGCGCTGGTATTTGCGCGTCATCTCCGCCGAGGCATGGCCGAGCTGCTTCTGGACGTAGCGTTCGTCGACCTCGGCCGAGGAGGCGAGACCAGACCGCAATGAGTGTCCGGCAAACATCATGCCGCGTTGGCCTTCCGGCAGATCCCCCCGCCCGCCCGCGGCCAGCGCCGTTCGCTTGACGAGGCGGGCGACCTCCTGGTCGTTGAGCCGCTCGGCGCCGACCGCCTTGCCCCGACCGGTAACCCGCCGGAACAGGGGACCATGCGCAATGCGCGCGAGCCTGAGCCAGGTCTCCAGCGCCACGACGGGGCAGGTCATGTCGGATGAGCCGCGGCCGATCTCAACCTCGCGCCAGCCGGACTTGCCGCGCAGCCGCAGCAGCATACCCTTGTCGAGGATCTCGATCCAGCCGCTGCCATCCTCGGTCTGGTCGCGGCCGCAATCCAGCCCGACGATCTCGGAGCGGCGCAGGCCACCGGCGAAGCCGATGAGCAGCATGGCGCGGTCGCGCAGGCCGCGGAGGCTCCCGCGATCGAGCGTTTCCAGCATGGCGACCAAATCCTCCGGCAACACCGCTTCCTTCTGCCGGGGCGGGGCGGCGTGCGTGTTGCGGATGCCGGCCATAACGGTGGCGATATGCCGGTCCCTGAGGTCTAGCGGCTGGCCGCGCTGCGCATAGTTCCACGTCAGCGCCGACAGCCGCCGCTCGATCGTCGACACCGAGTTCGGCTTCTTGTCCGCGATCCCCGTTCCGGAAGCGCACGCCGTAATATAGAGCCCGACGACCTGCGGGTCTGGCGGGAATATCTC
>JBARWP010000559.1:0-5406 GCA_049646905.1 Pseudaminobacter sp.
ACGAAAAACCATCGAATATCGGCGCTTGCAGCACCGCAAGCTCGCAGCCTAACATCAAATCCCAGACGAGGCCCGCTCTCCGCTAGTCTACGCCCCAATCTGCGCCAAATGTTCTGACGACGGACAGCGTATATTCTGGCGCTCGACGGCCGCTATCGACAAAAAACAAAACCGTGATCCTCGTAGACGACGGTGCCGCAACAGGCACCACAATGAAAGTGGCGATCCGCGCGCTTAAACGCCGCTCGCCCCGCGAGATCGTGGTTGCCCTCCCGGTGGCTCCGCCGGATACGTTGACGGAACTGGCAAGGGAAGCGGACAGGGTCGTTTGCATCAATAACCCCGCCCGGTTCTTGGCTCTCGGCTATCACTATCACGATTTCCCCCAACTCACCGACGAGGAGGTGCTGGCGACACTCCGACGCGGCGCTGTCCCCCAAGGAAGCGGAGCCGCTGCCGGCAATTCCTGATCATCTCGCCGGGCGCAAGCGCCAGGCGGTTCCAATCATGGCAGGCGGATGTCGGAAGTCCACGCCCTCGCGGCGCTCTCCAGCTTCACGCCGTCCGGCTCTGTCTTGCGGTCGGATCACCGAAGGCGGACGCCGCCTCGGCAGGCACGATTCCTTCGCGTCGCTGCAGCGGCGGAAAATCGCCCGGCGTTATCGTCTCCCGCTCCAGAAGAAGGCGGGCCCCGGCCTTAAGATCCTCCATGCGTTCCCGCAGCAGATCCCTGGCCGCGGCACCCGCTTCTTCGAGCATGCCGCGAATCGCAAGATCGACCTCGCGCGCCGTGGCTTCGGAGTAGTCTTTCGCGTGGAGCCGCGAGCCGTCACCGAGCCATTGCTGCTTTTCCTCCTCGAGTGCGGCCAGGCCCACAGCCGGGCTCATTCCGAAGCGGGTAACGCTCTGTCGGGCCACGTCGGTGGCCTTGGCTAGATCGTCGGCTGCGCCGGTCGAGACTTCGCCATAGATGACTTCCTCAGCCGCCCGACCGGCGAGCAGCGCCGTCATACGCTCCTTCAATTCACTGGCTGTGATCAGGAAGCGATCGTCGGTCGGGCGTTGCAACGTATAACCCAGGGCACCAATTGAACGAGGGATAACGGAGACTTTGTGCACTGGGTCCGCCTTGGTCAGCGACGCCGCAACAAGGGCGTGGCCCATTTCATGATAGGCAACCCGCTCGCGCTCTTCCGGCCTGAGTAGCCGACCGCGCCTTTCAGTCCCAGCGACAATGCGCTCGACCGCGTTGGTGAAGTCCTCCATCGTCACCTCGTCAGCGTTGCGGCGGGTGGCGAAGATCGCCGCCTCGTTGACGAGGTTGGCGAGGTCGGCACCGGTGAAGCCCGGCGTGATGCTGGCGATATCGATGACATCCAGGCCCGGCGCGGTCTTCACGGCCTTCATATGCACCTTCAGGATGGCCTCGCGTCCCCTACGATCGGGGCGGTCGAGCACGAGCTGACGGTCGAAGCGTCCGGCACGGGTTAGTGCCGGATCGAGGATTTCCGGGCGGTTAGTCGCCGCGAGCAAGACGATGCCAACGCGGGGATCAAAGCCGTCGAGTTCGGCAAGGAGCTGATTGAGCGTCTGCTCCTTCTCGTCGCCTCCGCCATAGCCGCTGAACGGCGTACGTGCTCGACCAAGTGCGTCCAACTCGTCGATGAAGATGATGCAGGGGGCGGCCTGACGTGCCTGCTCGAAGAGATCACGCACACGCGCCGCGCCTACGCCGACGAACATCTCCACAAATTCGGAACCGGAAATCGAGAAGAACGGTACGTCGGCTTCGCCGGCGACGGCGCGCGCCATCAGGGTCTTGCCTGTGCCGGGCGGGCCGACCAGAAGAATACCCTTCGGGATGCGAGCGCCAAGACGCCCATATTTTTCCCTGTCTTTCAGGAACGAAACGATCTCCTGGAGCTCGGCCTTTGCCTCGTCGACGCCAGCGACGTCATCGAATGTCACGCCGGTTGCGCGCTCGACATAAACCTTCGCCTTTGACTTTCCGATATTGACCAGGCCGCCCATACCCTGTCGGTCCGCGAAACCGCGAAACAAAAACATCCACAGGCCGAAAAAAATCAGCACCGGTACCACCCAGGACAGGATCACGGTCAGCCAGTTGCTATCCGTGCCGCCGGTGACCGCGACGCCCGCCTTTTCAAATGCCTCGGCAGCATTTGGATCGACGCGGGCGGAAATGAACAGCGCCTTTCCCTCCTGTGGCTCCTTGAGCTCGCCCTGGACGGTCGTCTCCGTAATTGTAACCGAGGCAATTCTGCCCTCGTCCACCATCCGCATCAGTTCGGTGTGGGACAACTGCGCTACATCGCGTGAGGCGAGCCACATCTGGAACAGGCCCAGCAGAACGAGTGCGAAGATGACATAGCCGATGTTGAAGGTCTGCTTGCGACCCATGGGTAGGAACCTCGATGTTGCTCTGCTTGCGGAGTGTCACAACGTCGCAGATGTATCCTTGACGCCGATCAAATGTCCCCGGCCATTTAAATGGAGACCTGCGGACTGGACCGGTCAGGAGCGCATCAGCTATTTTTCCAGGAGGTATCTGAATCGGAGAATACTGATGCAGGCGAGCGACATACCAGGATTGCAGGGACGCTTTCTGCAAGCTGTCTTCTCCCGCCGCTTCGAGGGCAAGGCTGGCTATACTCTTGCAGTTGCCGCTGTGCTCGCCGTTTTTGCGCTCCAGGTGGCACTGAGCGACATCATGAATGACGTCGCAATTTGCGTTCCATTCCTTCCTGTCGTCCTCGTCGCCGCGATCCTCGGCGGTCTGGGACCCGGAGTATTGGCGCTGGTGCTGTCTCTCGCCGGCATTGCCTATGTGGCAGGCCCGACACCCACAGCATGGCTACAACTTCCGGTTCTCGGTCTTATCGGATTGGCAATCGTTTGGATGGGCGAAACCCTCCATCACGCACGTCGACTGATTGAGGATGCCCAGAAAGCGCTTGGTTCGCGAGAAGCGCACGTGCGTTCGATTCTCGATACTGTTCCGGATGCAACCGTCGTTATCGACGAACAGGGGAATATCACGTCGTTCAGCGCGGCCGCCATTCGTCAGTTTGGTTACACGGAGCAGGAGATTATAGGCCAGAACGTGAGAATTCTGATGCCTGAGCCTTATCGTAGTGAGCATGACGGCTATATCCGGCGCTATTCGATGACCGGAGAAAAGCGAATTATTGGCGTCGATCGTGTCGTGGTTGGACGTCGAAAGGATGGCTCGACTTTCCCGATGAAGCTCGCGGTCGGAGAAACGAAATCCGCAGAAGGCCGCTATTTCACCGGCTTTATCCGCGATCTTACCGAGCGCGAGCAATGGCAGGCAAGGCTACAGGAACTGCAAAGCGAACTAGCGCGCCTGGCCCGGCTTAGCGAGCTTGGCGAGATGGCGTCAACCCTCGCACACGAACTCAACCAGCCACTTGCCGCTATCGCGAACTACACCCAAGGTTGCGTTCGTTTTCTCAATGGGATCGAAGATCCAGCCCTAAAGCCTGTAAAAGACGCACTGGAAGAAACGGCACAACAATCGCTGCGCGCGGGCGAAATCATCAGGCATCTGAGGGAGTTCATCACCCGCGGGGAAACGGAGATGACTGTGGAGACCATGCGCAAGCTCATCGAAGAAGCGGGCGCGCTGGCGCTCGTCGGATCTCGCGAGCAAGGGATCCGCTCCGTCTTCGATTTCGCACCCAAAGGCGCAGAAGTTCTGGTGGACCGCGTACAGATCCAGCAGGTCCTGATCAATCTTATGCGAAATGCATTGGAAGCCATGAGAGAAAGCGACCAGCGGGAGCTGATCGTGCGAACAGCTACCAAGGACGGCAATGTCGTGGTTGAGATTGCAGATACCGGTCCGGGCATCTCCGACGAAATCGCCGCGCGTCTTTTTCAGCCGTTCGTCACCAGTAAGGCGAGCGGCATGGGAATCGGGCTTTCGATATCCAAGCGCATCATCGAAGCGCATGGAGGGCAGATTTCGGTCAGCCGAAACGACAAGGGCGGGGCTACATTCGCGTTCTCGCTCCCACTGGCGGGAAAGGAGGTATCGAATGCAGATTGACAGCTACGTGGTTCATGTTGTCGATGACGAGGAGGCGGTACGAAAATCGCTCGCCTTCCTCCTCACGATGACAGGCTTCACGGTTCGGGTACATGAGTCCGCAAGCAGCTTTCTTGAGGCAGCACAGAACATCGGCAAAGCATGTCTCATCACCGACCTGAGAATGCCGGATATGAACGGGGTAGAGTTATTGGAGCAACTGAACGAAAGGGGTTCGTTCGTTCCCGCCGTTGTCATCACTGGCCACGGAGACATTCCCATGGCTGTTGCCGCAATGAAAGCCGGCGCCGTCGACTTCATTGAAAAGCCATTCGAAGACAACGTGCTAGTCGAGGCAATCAAGAGAGCCGCGAGTCGGCTGGGCGGCGCCTCCCTACTTGATGACAATATCGCCCTGCTGCGGACGCGTCTCAGCCAGTTGTCCGGGCGCGAGCGCCAGATTCTGACAGGTATCGTATCGGGTCTGCCTAACAAAACGATCGGATATAACCTTGGCATCAGTCCGCGGACGGTCGAGGTCCATCGCGCCAACATCATGTCGAAAATGCAGGCCCGCAGCCTGCCCGAACTCGTACGCATGACGATGTCGCTGAATTTCACCGGCTAAGTTGGGCTTCCCACCCCTCTGGTCTCTCGTCGTTCCCCTCACTCTTGATCTGGCTCAAAGCGCCACTGCAGGAAGCGAGAGATGATTTAAGCTTGATCTGGTCCAATTGGGCAAGGTCGCTGAGGCTTCCACATGACTGAACGCCCTATCGTCCTTGTTGCAGCACCGGACGCTGGCCTCCGCCACTCCATCGAATTCGCGCTCGCGAGCGGAGGATTCAGGACCGATTCTCATCGCTACGCAACGCCCGCTTTCGCATCGGCATACGCACATCGGGCTGTTTGCGCGGTGTTGGACGATGAAGCCGTCGAAAGCTGGATTGAGGCGCCTGTCCAATTCAGGCAATTTGCCAGACCGATCATCCTCCTGGTCAGCCTTTTCAGAAAAGTGCCGGAGTTCACGGCTCTCACAATCTTGAGGAAGCCGTTCCTCGGTGAGCCTCTCATCATGGCAGTCCGGGATGCCGTCGCAGGCGCATCTTGATCACAATACGTAGATTCCCTTACGAGCATAACCGAATTTCGGTCTACCAGATTTGAGGTCATGGTTATCTTGCACTTGTTGAGGGATCGGCCATGAATGTCCGTCGTCAGAACATTTGGCGCAGATTGGGGCGTAGACTAGCGGAGAGCGGGCCTCGTCTGGGATTTGATGTTAGGCTGCGAGCTTGCGGTGCTGCAAGCGCCGATATTCGATGGTTTTTCGT
>JBARWP010000560.1:0-3207 GCA_049646905.1 Pseudaminobacter sp.
CAGCAGCGCCGAGCCCCCGCCTGACACCAGCGCCACAACCAGGTCATTTTCCGTGAGGCCGGAAACAGCGTCCAGCAACGCCTTCGATGCCGCCAGCCCCGCCTCGTCCGGGACCGGGTGGGCCGCCTCCAGCACGCGCAGGCGCTCGCACTTCGCACCATAGCCGTAGCGTGTGACGATCACCCCCTCGAGCGGCCCGTCCCACACCTTCTCGAAGGCTGCCGCCATCTGCGCGGCCCCCTTTCCCGCGCCGATCACGACCGTGCGGCCCTTCGGCCGTTCGGGAAGATGTTTCGCTATCGTCAGTTCGGGGTCGGCTGCGGCGACTGCCGCTTCGAAGATCGAGGTAAGGAACGGCCTAGGGTCAATCTGCGTCATGTCAACCGGTCGGATACGAGGTTACGGATCGACACCGTTCTATGACGTGCAACCCCGCTCAGGAAGTGGCAATCGTGCTTTTTGCTGCCCTGCCAGCTACATAAACCTCGCGAACGGCGCGGTCGTCACCAAGCGTCTGGATCAGGAACAGTTCCTCCGCAAGCGTTTCCACCGTTTCCATCCTCAGCCGCATGGCAGGCGTCGCACGCGAATCCAGCACGACGATATCGGCCTCGGTGCCGACATCCAGCGTCCCCACCCTGTCTGCTACCGACAGCGCCTCGGCATTGCCACGCGTCATCTGCCAGAAGGAGGCGAAGGGGTTGAGCTTCTCGCCATTGAGCGCGATCACCTTGTAGCCCTCGTCCATGGTGCGCAGCATGGAATAGCTTGTGCCACCGCCGACATCGGTCGCAGCCGCGATACGCAACGGCTTCTGCCTCTTGCGATAGCGCTGATAGTCGAACAGCCCTGAGCCGAGGAACAGGTTGGAGGTGGGGCAGAACACCGCGACCGCGCCGGTTTCCGACACCACGTCGGCCTCGGGCTCCGACAGATGGATGCAATGGCCGAGCAGCGTCTTAGCCCCGAGCAGGCCGTAATGGGCATAGATGTCAGTGTAGTCCTTAGACCACGGATAAAGCTCCTGCGTGAAGGCGATCTCGGCATGGTTTTCCGATAGATGCGTCTGCACATGCAGATCGGGAAATTCACGCGCCAGCGCGCCGGCCATCTCCATCTGCTCGGGCGAGGAGGTGATCGCAAAGCGCGGCGTGATTGCATAAAGCTGCCTGCCCTTGCCGTGCCATTCGGCAATCAGGGCCTTGGTGTCGTCATAGCCCGATTGCGGCGTGTCCAGCACGCCGTCCGGCGCGTTGCGGTCCATCATCACCTTGCCGGCAATGGTCAGCAGGTTGCGCTCGTGCGTCTCGGCAAAGAAGGCCTCGGCGGACTGCCTGTGCACCGAGCAATAGGCGGCGACGGTCGTCGTGCCGTGGCGCAGCATCTCGTCGACGAAGAGCCGCGCTATGCGCCTGCCGTGCTGCGCATCGTTGAACTTGGATTCTTCCGGAAACGTATAGGTGTTCAGCCAGTCGAGCAGTTCGGCGCCATAAGAGGCGATCACCTGCATCTGCGGCACATGCACATGCGCGTCGATGAAGCCGGGCAGCAACAGATACGGCCGATGGTCGATCGGCTCCACGCCCGCGTCGGCTTGTGCCGCAACCTCGGCGTAGCTGGCGGCGGCAACGATGCGGCCATCGCGGATCAGCAGCCCACCATCCTCCTCGTATACATAGGCTCCATGGTCGTCGATGCCGTCGGGCCAGCGCCGAAAGGACAGCGTGCGCCCACGCAGGAGAAGAACGGTCACGACGTCCCTCCTCTGTAGACGTAGTTCTGCCCTTCACCTGCTTGCCGGCATCCTCTCTCCGCAAACTGGGAGAGGAAAGTTGGCCGCACCCTCGCCGTACTCCCTTCTCCCCGTTCACGGGGAGAAGGTGGCCGAAGGCCGGATGAGGGGCGGCGCAAACTATCCGGACCAAAATACGTCACCGCCTCCCCTCCTCGAACCAGGTCACCAGCAGCGCGCGCTCCTGTGGCGTGATCTGCGTGACATTGCCCGGCGGCATGGCGTGGCTGCGGCCGGCCTGGAGGTAGATTTCGCGTGCATGGGCCGCGATCTGCGCATCGGTCTCCAGGGCAACACCCTTGGGCGTATGGTAGATGCCCTCATAGACCGGTTCGGCCGCATGGCACATGGAACAGCGGCCCAGCACGGTGTCACGCACGGCCGGGAAATGCGTAGAGGCCACGAACATCTCGCTGCCCGTGGACGCCGTCTGCTCCTCCCCCACCAGCACCTTCGGCACCGTAGACAGCCAGATGATGACGATGAACAGGATGGCAGCCGCGAGCCAGGTCCAGGTCTGGGTCCCCTTGCGGGCGTGGGCGGTGTTGAAAGAGTGGCGGATCAGCACGCCGATGATGAAGACCAGCGAGGCGATGACCCAGTTGAACTCGGTGCCGAACGCCAGCGGATAGTGGTTCGACAGCATCAGGAACAGCACCGGCAGCGTCAGATAGTTGTTGTGCAGCGAGCGCGTCTTGGCGATGCGGCCATATTTGGCGTCGGGCGTGCGACCGGCGATCAGGTCGGCGACCACGATCTTCTGGTTGGGGATGATGACCAGGAACACATTGGCCGACATGATGGTGGCGGTGAAGGCGCCCAGATGCAGGAAGGCGGCGCGGCCGGTGAAAAGCTGCGTATAGCCCCAGGCGATCGCCACCAGCACCGCATAGAGCACCAGCATCAGCGTGGTGTCGTTCTTGGCCAGCGGCGACTTGCACAGCAGGTCGTAGATTAGCCAGCCTAGCCCCAGCGACGCCAGCGAGATCAGGATCGCGACCGGCGCAGATACGTCGAGCACGTTGCGGTCGATCAGGAACAGGTCCGCGCCCGCATAATAGACGATGGCCAGCAGCGCGAAGCCGGTCAGCCAGGTGGTATAGGCCTCCCATTTGAACCAGGTCAGATGCTCCGGCATCTGTTCGGGCGCCACCAGGTATTTCTGGATATTGTAGAAGCCGCCGCCATGGACCTGCCACTCCTCGCCATAAGCCCCCTTCGGCAGGTCCGGGCGCTGCCGCAGGCCGAGATCCAGCGCGACGAAATAGAAGGACGAGCCGATCCAGGCGATGCCCGTGATCACATGCGCCCAGCGCACGCCGAAGCTCAGCCAATCCCAGAAAATCGCAAAATCGGTCATTGCTACCCTCTCTGCCGCCTGCCGACTTTAAGTCTCTACGTTCAAACGAAATGAG
>JBARWP010000561.1:0-14266 GCA_049646905.1 Pseudaminobacter sp.
ATGTTGTGCTGGGCGTAGGTATGGGTTTCAACCGCATTCTCCTGTCCAATGATCTGACAGTCCACCATCAGCATGGTGGCTTTCCAGAGGACAAGTTACCTTGGCCTTTGGTTCGCCGTGAAGCACAGAAAGGGGTTTCAGAAAAGGAAACTTCCGACAATGTTCCCGGCGAACAGGCCGGATATTATTATTAGGATCCACATCAGTATCTGAATAATGTCGGTCTCTGACATAGCCCGTCTCAATCGGCGCGGACGTCGCAACTTCGCCATCGCACAATGCGGCTGTAAACGATCCAATCAGTATACATATGTAGAGAATACTCGTCAATCTAAGATGCTGGCACTGTGATTATGATTGCGCGTAGTCGATGAGGTACCGATCTGACAGGAAATATACCAGAGTTTAGGATGTAGCTTATAGACGTAAATATCTAAGTTCCAATCAGCATAAATGCATTTAGAACAAAGAAGATTATACCAGAAAAATAGAATGGAGTGATGCTTTCACGGGCTAGGAAGCGCCAAATACAGAAGACTGTGGCACTTGGCACGAAGGGAACCAAACCTGTTCCAACCATCAGCGCTAAAGCGCCAGCGCTATTCCGTGACGCGCCCCCTCCCATTGCACTGTCGACTAAAAATCCAGAAAATATAGAAAGTAAAAATAAAATTAGAATGAATGTAACGTTGTTTTTTGAATTACTATTCATAAGCACCCCCGGATCACCATTGGAAGCCATATAGAGAAGGCTATTGTCGCTTGAGTTGACGTCACCGCCTATGTGAGGCGCAGCGCCTCTTACACATACGTGTGTAGAGAATACTCCGTGGATAAATACTCGACAAGGCGCTCCCCTCCTGTCCATGGAGATACGAGAGGTGTTGGCGCTCAATCTGAAAGCCCTGCGGCAGGTCAGAGGCATTTCACAAGAGGAGCTGGCCCATCGCGCGAACCTCGACCGTACTTACATCAGCTCCTTGGAGCGGCGTATTTACGCTGCCAGCATTGATGTCGTGGACCGGTTGGCAAAAGTGCTTGGAGTTGATGCCTATGAATTGCTCAAGATGCCGATACCACCGCAGCAGGACAGTGAATTAAAATAGTAATTTCGTTGGATGACACAGACTGCGCCGCAGAAAGGATCGGCACCTGTCTGCTGACAATCAGCGTGTCCAACCCAAGAGGCTCGGTTCCGCTGCTACCAGTCCTCAATCAAACTTTCTCTGTTGAGCCTTGAGAAACGCTGGCCTCGGCTTGTCCTCGACAATACTATAGAGTGAAGTCACGCTGCCGCCTCGGCGTCATAGGCGGCATCGGCGATGACATGGCCGATACCCTTCAAGCCCCGTAGGAGAGCCTCGGCTTGCGGGGCGATCCCCAATTGTGTCCCGGTGTCGGATGGATCCGCAGCGGCAAGCCGGCACTTCCTCGTCCCCTCCTGATAGATATTCGGGACGGCGCTGCCCGTGCGCCGATCTCAACAGTCTGAAGCCGACGCGCTGTCGGATTGTGAATTTTTTTTTGCGCTAAGTTTTTGGTCGGCCGCGCAGATTTGTAACCGGTTCTCGCAACTGTCCCCGCCCACCGATGGGGTGGGTAGGGGTGGGGTTGATAGATACCGCCAAGTTGGTGATGCCAGTACCTATGTAGCCTGCGGTTCTAGACTGGCCCAAAGCAAAAGTGGGGATGGGAGTGGGGACAAATACCTTGATACACTAATTATCTTTGGATATCAATAATATATGGAGGCAATCTGGCGGAGAGAGCGGGATTCGAACCCGCGATACGGTTCCCCGTATACACACTTTCCAGGCGTGCGCCTTCAACCACTCGGCCATCTCTCCGCATGCGAAGGCCAGTCAGTCGATGGTCATTCGCCGGGCTCATCTAGTCGATCCTGAGCCGAAAGCCAAGCCTGCGATGACGATTGTTTGCAGCTTGGTGCATCGAAAGCCGTGCTATTTTATCCGATGATGTCGTGACGTCACAATTGCGAAGCACGATCACCGGCCCTATGTGTGACATGCAAAATCGACATGCGAAGGGTTCTGGTCTTTGCGCTTTGTATTCAGGCTCCTGGCAATGGTTTCGCTCGCGATCGCGGTCATCATGGCCGTGCTCGACGCAACACGCACCATCGCGGCCTCGCAGCTTGTCACGACCCCGCTCAGCACGAGCTGGGCAGCGGTATCACCCGACAGCCTGAATGCCGCCCAGCAATTCGTCCGGGTCGAAATACATCCGCTGCTGTGGGACCCCGTCATTGTCTCGGTCCTCAACCTGCCCGGATTTGCAGTGTTCGGCATCCTGGCATTCCTTCTATACGCCGTCGGGCGCAAGCCGGCACGGCGCGTCGGCCGCTTCATCGCCGAAGGATGACGACCCAAGGGGCATCGTGTCTTTCAAGGGCACGCCATCAGCAATATCTGGCCAGGAATCCCCATGGCTATTGCGCGCTGAAGGGCACCGGCATGAGCTGTGCCCTGCTGGAGCAGGATGCCGGAGCCTGACCGCAAACTGCCCTGCGGCAGGTGTTTGCGACCTGCCGCAGCGTTATCCAAATGGTCAAGATTCCGCGTGAGTTTTGTTTTTGACCATGCAAGACTGCCCTTAGGGTGGGAGGCTGGGTTTCCTGCCATGCGCCGTGAAGCACCGGGAAACAAGGCGTGCACGCGGCACCCAACTGGAAAATAACCGACAGGGTGTGGATCACATGAAGCGTATTGTTCTTGGCCTTCTGGCCGCAACCGCAATGGCGTTTCCGGCGCTTGCCGCGGACATCAAGCCGGCAATTATCTACGATCTCGGCGGCAAGTTCGACAAATCCTTCAACGAGGCCGCCTTCAACGGCGCCGAGCAGTTCAAGCAGGAAACCGGCATCGCCTATCGCGATTTCGAGATCCAGAACGATGCGCAGCGCGAGCAGGCGTTGCGTAAATTCGCTGAAGACGGCAACAGCCCGATCGTGATGGCCGGCTTCTCCTGGGCTGCGGCATTGGAAAAGGTCGCGCCCGAGTTTCCGGACGTGCAGTTCGCCCTGATCGACATGGTCGTCGACAAGCCGAATGTCCGCTCGATCGTCTACAAGGAGCAGGAGGGCTCCTATGTGGTCGGCGTGCTCGCGGCCATGGCCTCCGCGACCAAGAAGGTCGGCTTCATCGGCGGCATGGACATTCCTCTGATCCGCCGCTTTGGCTGCGGCTATGTCGGCGGCGCCAAGGCCGCCGGCGCGACGGACGTCATCTACAACATGACCGGCGACACGCCGGCCGCCTGGAATGACCCGACCAAGGGCGGCGAGATCACCAAGGCCCAGATCGACCAGGGCGCGGATGTCATCTATGCAGCGGCGGGCGGCACGGGCGTCGGCGTCCTGCAGGCGGCTGCCGATGCCGGCAAGCTTGGCATCGGTGTCGATTCCAACCAGAACGGGTTGCAGCCGGGCAAGGTGCTGACCTCGATGGTCAAGCGCGTCGATGTCGCCGTCTACAATGCATTCACCGATGCGATGAACGACAAGTTCACCCCCGGCATCAATGATCTCGGCCTCAAGGAAGGCGGGGTCGACTACGCCATGGACGAAAACAACAAGGATCTGGTGACGGAGGAGATGAAGGCGGCAGCCGAAAAGGCCAAGGCCGACATCATCGCCGGAACCATCCAGGTCCACGACTACATGTCGGACAACTCCTGCCCCTATTGACGGGCGGTCGCAAGACCCGATCAAGCTTAGAGCCGCCGGCCATCTGGCCGGCGGACGCATGGTGACCTATTGCGCGACGGACCCGCAATCCGCCGGCGCCGTTCCACCACCGACACGGCCCGCCGCATAGCCCACGCCGCTGGCCGCAAGAAGCGAGAGGGCCAGGATGGAGACGCACCATCCCGCCCCCAGGCGCTTTGCTCGGCCCGCCGCTGGGGACCGTGCCTTGCTTGCGCTCTCCGCAGGTTCCGCGCCGCGTATATGCGGCAAGACCCCGAGATGCGCGGTTATGGATTTCCAAAGCGCGGGCGCGGTACTCTCTTGCGGCTTGGTAAGGTCGAACAGATGCATACGCTCTGCGACCTGGATCATCGCGTCACGGAAAGCGGTATCGTGCTCCAGATCGCGCTCGGCACGCGCCCGCTCGTCCTCATTCATCAGGCCGAGCACATATTTGCTCGCCCTTGCCATGCGATCGCTTTCATCGACCATGATCTCCCCCCAACATGATCATATCGGCCGCGCCGAATCATGCCTTGCCGGCCGACAGCCAAGATCAGCAGTATTTTTGATATACGTAAAGCCCGGACCAGGCCCAGACACACAGAACAGCGCTCGCGTTGCCGGCAAGCAACTCACCAGTGCGGCGGCTTGGTGATCTCGTGACCGGGAGCGGTCTGCTCCTCCAGGGTCAGGAACCGCTCGGTCAGCGCATCGAGCTTCTTGGTCAGGCGGTCGATCACTTTCCACTGCCCGGCAATCTGCCCCGACAGTTCCTCGATCGTCTTTTCCTGCTCGGCCGAGCGCATCTCGAGTGCCATCAGGCGATCAGCTGGCGATGTCATCTCTCATATCCTTGTTCCGGGCGCAGAAGCCGTAACGGCACGGTCGACAAACCACGGATTTCGCCTCCTCGGCAACCGGAGAAATCGGCCCGTACGGCGATTTCGTGCCGATTGGCAGGGCAATGGCAGCATGCTAGCCTTTTGCCGGGCGACAAAAAAAGAATGGGAGCGGGACGTCGCATGGCGGAAGCTGCAATCGAGCTTGTCGGCATCAACAAGAGCTTCGGTGCCGTCAGGGCCAATCGCGACATCAATCTCCAAATCGCCCCCGGTACCATCCATGGCATCATCGGCGAGAACGGCGCCGGCAAATCGACTCTGATGTCGATCCTCTACGGTTTCTACCAGGCCGACAGCGGCGAAATCCGGGTCGGTGGCAAGCCGACAGCCATCAAGGCGCCTAACGATGCCATCGCAGTGGGAATCGGCATGGTGCATCAGCACTTCATGCTGGTGGAGAATTTCACCGTGCTGGAGAATGTCATTCTCGGCGCCGAGGGCGAGGCCCTGCTCAAGAACAGCATCGCCAAGGCCCGCTCCGAGCTGCAGCGGCTGGAGAAGGAATACGGGCTGGAAGTCGATCCGGATGCCATCGTGGAGGAATTGCCGGTCGGCCTGCAGCAACGCGTCGAAATCCTGAAGGCGCTCTATCGGGGCGCCGAGATCCTGATCCTCGACGAGCCGACCGGCGTGCTGACGCCGGCGGAAGCCGACCATCTCTTCCGCATCCTTCGGCAATTGAAGGAGCAGGGAAAGACGATCGTGCTGATAACGCACAAGCTGCGCGAGATCATGGCGATCACCGACACGGTTTCCGTCATGCGGCAGGGAACGATGGTGGCGACCCGCGAAACGGCCAAGACGACTGTCGAGGAGCTGGCCGAACTGATGGTCGGCAGGCGGGTGCTGCTGCGCGTCGAGAAGGGTATCGGCAGGCCCGACAAGGCAAAGCTCTCGGTGCGGGACCTGACGGTCAAGGATTCGCGCGGTGTGACGATGGTCGACGGCGTTTCCTTCGACGTTCGCGCCGGCGAGATCGTCGGCATCGCCGGGGTGGCGGGCAACGGCCAGTCCGAACTCATCGAAGCCATTTGCGGCGTGCGGCGTGCGGTTTCGGGCAGCGTCATTCTCGACGGCGAGCCGATCGACGTCACCGGCATCGCTGACCCGGGGGAACTACGCGACCGCGGCCTCGCCCATGTGCCGGAGGACCGGCATCATGTCGGCCTGGTGCTCGCCTTCGAGGAGAACGAGAACGCGATCCTCGGCTATCACGACAAGGGCGAATATCTCAACGGCCCCTTCCTCGACATCGATGCGATCCGCGACGACGCCAGGACCATGATCGAGCGCTACGACATCCGCCCCAGCGACTGCCAGCTCAGGACCGCCAATTTCTCCGGCGGCAACCAGCAGAAGATCGTGCTCGCACGCGAGATGGAACAGGACCCGGGTGTGCTGATCGTCGGCCAGCCGACCCGGGGCGTCGATGTGGGCGCCATCGAATTCATCCACAAGCGCCTCATCGCCATGCGCGACCAGGGCAAGGCGGTCCTGCTGGTGTCGGTAGAGCTAGACGAGATCCGCTCGCTTTCGGACCGCATCCTGGTGATGTTCGCCGGCCACATCATCGGCGAGCGCGGCCCTGATGCAAGCGAGCGCGAACTTGGCCTGCTGATGGCCGGCATCGAGCACCGGGAGGCCGCCGAATGAGCCGGCCCTATGCGAAGCTTCCCGGCTGGGTCGACTACGGCCTGATCCCGATCATCAACCTGCTGGTCGCCTTCATCTTTGCCGGGCTTGTGGTGCTGCTGGTCGGCGAAAGCCCGCTGCATGCGGCAGCGGTATTGGTGGAGGGAGCCTTCGGCAGCGGCCAGAATATCGCCTATACGCTGTTTTACGCCACCAACTTCATCTTCACCGGGCTTGCGGTCGCAGTGGCCTTTCACTGCAGCCTGTTCAATATCGGCGGCGAAGGACAGGCCTATATAGGCGGGCTGGGAGTCGCGGTCGTCTGCCTGGCCTTCGACCGCATGTTGCCCTGGTGGCTGATATTCCCCCTGGCGATCCTGGGATCGGCGGCGGTAGGCGCGCTTTGGGCCCTGGTCCCCGCCTACCTCCAGGCCAAGCGAGGCTCGCACATCGTCATCACGACGATCATGTTCAATTTCATCGCTGCCAGCGTCATGGTCTATCTGCTGGTAGACGTGCTGAAACCGGCGGGCTCCATGGCTCCGCAGACCCGCGATTTCCTGCCCAATGCGCAACTGCCGAAAATGGGCTGGATGCTGGAAGCACTTGGCCTGTCGGTGCGCTCCGCCCCGCTCAATATCTCCTTCCTGCTGGCCCTCGTAGTGGCGTTCCTGGTCTGGGTGCTGATCTGGCGCACCAGGCTCGGCTATGAGATCCGCACAATGGGATTCAGCCCGAAGGCCGCGCGCTATGCCGGCATTTCGGAAACGCGCATCATCATCGTCACCATGATGATCTCGGGTGCGCTTGCCGGCATGATGGCGCTTAATCCGATCATGGGCGACCAGCATCGGGTCCAGCTCGATTTCGTCACCGGTGCCGGCTTCGTCGGCATTGCGGTGGCGCTGATGGGGCGTTCGCATCCGGCAGGCATCGTGCCGGCCGCCATCCTCTTCGGCATGCTCTATCAGGGCGGCGCCGAGCTCGCCTTCGAGATGCCGGCCATCTCGCGCGACATGATCGTCATCATCCAGGGCCTGGTGATCCTGTTTGCCGGCGCGCTCGAAAACATGTTCCGGCCGACCATCCAGATGATCTTCGCCAGCCTCAGTCCACGTTCCGTCGGCTTGACAGCGACCAAGGGCGGGGGTGCCTGAATGGCCTTCCTCGATATCCTCACCCAACTGGTCGATGCCACGATCCGCGTGTCGGTGCCGCTGCTGCTCGCCTGCCTTGCCGGCCTCTATTCGGAACGCTCCGGCATTTTCGACATCAGCCTCGAGGGCAAGATGCTGGCCGGGGCCTTTGCGGGCGCGGCCGCCGCCGCAGTCAGCGGTTCGGCCTGGATCGGTCTTGGGGCTGCAGTCCTGATTTCGATCCTCTTTTCCCTCGTCCACGGCTTTGCCTCCATCACCCATCGCGGCAACCAGATCGTGTCGGGCGTCGCCATCAATTTCATCGCCGCCGGCGCGACCATCATCCTCGGCCAGGCCTGGTTCGCCCAAGGCGGGCGCACGCCGTCTCTTGCCGGCGGCGCCCGCTTCCAGGTGATCGAACTGCCGGGAGCTGCGGCGGTGAGGGACGTGCCCATACTCGGCGCGGTCTACTCCGAGATCCTGTCGGGCCATTCGCTGCTGGTCTATTTCGCCTTCCTGATGGTGCCGTTCACCTGGTGGGTGCTGTTTCGTACCCGCTTTGGGCTCAGGCTGCGCGCCGTCGGCGAAAATCCTGCCGCCGTGGATACGGCCGGCATCTCGGTGGCCTGTCTGCGCTATCGCGCCGTGATCTGCACCGGCATCCTCACCGGTGCGGCGGGTGCCTATCTGTCGGTGGCGCAGAATGCCGGCTTCGTGAAGGACATGACGGCCGGCAAGGGCTTCATCGCGCTAGCGGCGCTGATCTTCGCCAAATGGAAGCCGGTGCCTGCGATGTTCGCCTGCCTGCTCTTCGGCTTCCTGGAGGCTGCCTCGATCCGCTTCCAAGGCATGGCCTGGCCGGTGATCGGCAAGGTGCCGGTGCAACTGATGCAGGCGTTGCCCTATATCCTCACCGTCATCCTGCTTGCCGGCTTCATCGGCAAGGCCATCCCGCCGCGCGCCGGCGGCGTGCCCTATGTGAAGGAGCGGTGATGTCGCATGACCTCTATCTCGCCGCGAAAGCGGCCATGGAAAAGGCCTATGCGCCCTATTCGAAGTTTCCGGTCGGCGCGGCTTTGCGCACAGAGGATGGCCGCGTCTTTTCCGGCTGCAATATCGAGAACGCTTCCTATCCGGAGGGCTGGTGCGCGGAAACCACCGCGCTTGGCCACTACATCATGGGCGGCGGCGGCCCGATCACCGAGATCGCCGTGGTCGCCGAGCGCATGGCGCGCATTACGCCCTGCGGCGGCTGCCGGCAGAGGCTCGCCGAATTCGCCGGGCCCGACACCAGATTGTTCCTGTGCGACGAAACCGGCGTGGTCGACACCGTGACCATGGCGGAGATGCTGCCGCTGGGTTTCACGGGCCGGATACTTAAATGAGTCCGGCGAGCGAGCACCTCGTCAAACGGCTCGGCGGATTGAGGCCGGCGACTGCGGTCGTTCTGGGCTCAGGGCTCGGTGGCCTCACCGGCAAGATCGAAGACGCCGTCCGGATTCCCTATGCCGACCTGCCCGGATTTCCCGAGGGCGGCGTCAGCGGCCACGCTAACGAGGCGGTGGCCGGGCTCTTTGCCGGCAGGCCGGTACTGATGCTGGCGGGACGCGCGCATTATTACGAGCACGGCCAGGCAGCAGCCATGCGCCCGGTGATCGAGGCGCTTGCCGGCGCAGGGATCGAAAAGCTGATCCTCACCAATGCCGCTGGCTCGCTCAGGCCCGACATGCCGGCCGGCTCCATCATGCTGATCGAGGATCACATCAATTTCTCAGGCACCAACCCGCTTATCGGCGAGGCCGACGACCGGCGCTTCGTCGGCCTGACGCAAGCCTATGACGCCGGACTACGCACGGCATTCGAACGGGCAGCCGAAGCAAGCAGGACCGAACTGCACAAGGGCGTCTATATGTGGTTTTCCGGCCCGAGCTTCGAGACACCGGCGGAAATCCGCATGGCTCGCCTGATGGGAGCCGATGCGGTCGGCATGTCGACGGTTCCGGAAGTGATCCTGGCGCGGTTCTTCGGCCTTCGCGTCGCCGCCTGCTCGGTCATCACCAATCTGGCCGCCGGCATGAGTGGGGCAGAGCTTTCGCATCAGGAGACGAAGGACATGGCGCCGCTGGGCGGGGCGCGGCTTGCAACGCTGCTGCGGACGATGTTTTGCGACGGATTTCTGGATGGGTAGGTCCGGCATGGCAATGATGGCGCTTCTTCGCGCCCCCCTCTGGCCTGCCAGCCCTCTACGAGTTCCTGTATGACCATGCTTCCGCAAGAGATCATCCGCCGCAAACGGGACGGCAAGGTGCTGCCGACCGCGGACATCGCGGGTTTCGTAGAGGGGCTGACCTCGGGCACCGTATCCGAAGGCCAGGTGGCGGCACTTGCCATGGCGGTGTTCTTCAACGGCATGAGCCGTGATGAGGCGGTGGCTCTGACGCTTGCCATGCGCGATTCCGGCGACGTGCTCGACTGGTCCGACCTGCCCGGCCCCGTCACCGACAAGCATTCCACCGGAGGCGTCGGCGACAATGTCTCGCTGATGCTGGCACCGATCGTGGCGGCCTGCGGTGCCTATGTGCCAATGATTTCGGGGCGTGGCCTTGGCCATACCGGCGGCACGCTCGACAAGATGGATGCTATTCCCGGCTATGCCAGCCAGCCCGACAACGAACTCTTCCGCAAGACAGTGCTTGGCGCGGGCTGTGCCATCATCGGGCAGACGGCCGATCTGGCCCCGGCCGACAAGCGCTTCTATGCCATCCGTGACGTGACCGCGACCGTGGAGTCCATTCCGCTCATCACCGCCTCGATCCTGTCGAAGAAGCTTGCCGCAGGCCTGCAATCGCTGGTGCTCGACGTCAAGGTGGGCAACGGCGCCTTCATGGCGAGAAGCCGGGACGCCACCGCCTTGGCAACCAGCCTGGTCGAGGTGGCCAACGGCGCCGGCCTGAGAACCACTGCGCTAATCACCGGCATGAACGAACCGCTGGCCTCGGCCGCCGGCAATGCCGTCGAGGTCGCGAACGCCGTCGATTTCCTCACCGGGCGCAGGCGCGACCGGCGGCTGGAACAGGTGGTGCTGGCGCTCGCCGCCGAGATGCTGCAGCAGGCCGGGCTCGCCGCCTCCAATCAGGACGGTCTTCGGCTTGCGGCCGAAGTGCTTGGCAGCGGCAAGGCGGCGGAGGTGTTCGGCCGGATGGTGGCCCTGCTGGGCGGGCCGAAGGACTTCATCGAGAAGAGCCCGGCCTATCTGCCGAAAGCCGAGGTCGAATTGCCCGTGAACGCCGGACAGGACGGTTTCGTGACGGCAATCGAAACGCGCGAGATCGGCCTTGCGGTAGTCGCTCTTGGCGGCGGCCGCACCCGCCCGGAAGATAGCGTCGATCACGCCGTAGGCATCACCGGGTTGCTGCCGGTCGGCTCCGAGGTCCGGGCAGGCGAAGCGCTTGCACTGATCCACGCCAGAAGCCGCGGCCAGGCCGAACAGGCCCCAGCCGCGATACGAGCCGCCTATTCGATCGGATCCTCAAGGCCAGCGGCGCAGAAGGTGGTGCTTCGGCGAATCGCACCAAAATAACTACTGCTCCAGAAGCAGCTTGCCGTTCTCGACCTGATATTTGCCGAGCCGGCGAAGGAAGCTCATGCCGATCAGCGTCCCGCCAAGTGCATTGTCGTCGAGCACCACCGCCTGGACCTTCGCGACATCGATGCGGCCGATCTGCAGCCGGTCTATCGTCACTGCCGCGCCGCGTGTCGAGCCGTTGGCGGTGGAGATTTCATGGATGAAATCGGCCTGTGCCGGCGAAATGCCGATGCGCCGCGCCGTCGAGCGGTTGATGGCCACGACGGAGGCGCCGGTATCGATCATCGCCGGAACCGTACGGCCGTTCAGCCGAAAGTCCCCTACGAAGTGGCCTCGACCGTCGGCTGTCAGTTGCACCTGGCGGCCGGTGGATGCGAGGTTTCCGGAAGAGCTTGCTGCCTTGGCGACAGATACCGTCTCGGGCGGCGTGCCGTCTGCGCGTGCGAAGAAGCCGAGCACGGTATCCTGATGCTTCTGATAGAGCCCCGGCAAGGATGCGGAGGAAACAGCGCAGACAGCGAAGATGATGACCTTGCGTAGCATGGTGGCGCCCGATTTTTGGGCGAACCTAGCGGCCCCGCGTGTCGGGTGCCTTAACGCGGCATTCCTTTCGGCTTATGTTGTTAACCGACCGTAAAACGGGTCACTTGGTGCCGTAGAGCCGATCGCCGGCATCGCCGAGTCCGGGAACGATATAGCCCTTTTCATTGAGCTGCCGGTCGATCGCCGCCGTATAGACCGGCACGTCGGGATGTGCCGTGGTGAAGTGCTCGATGCCTTCGGGTGCGGCAAGCAGGCACAGATAGCGGATATTGGTCGCGCCCCTGCCCTTCAGCTTGTCGATTGCGGCGACCGCGGAATTGGCGGTGGCCAGCATCGGATCGACGACGATGACAAGCCGGTTAGCGAGATCGCTCGGGGCCTTGAAGAAATACTCGATCGCCTCCAGCGTTTCATGGTCGCGATAGAGCCCGATATGGGCGACGCGCGCCGCCGGGACCAGATCCAGGAGCCCCTCGAGCAGCCCGTTGCCGGCGCGCAAGACCGAGGCGAAGACCAGCTTCTTGCCCTCGAGCGTCGGGGCTTCCATCTTTTCGATCGGTGTCTCGATCGTCTTGGTGGTCAATTCGAGGTCGCGCGTCACCTCATAGCCGAGCAGCAGCGAGATTTCGCGCAGCAGCCGCCGGAAACTTGCAGTCGACGTTCCCTTGTCCCGCATGATGGTGAGCTTGTGCTGGACAAGCGGATGGTCGACGACGGTAACGCCCATGAAGTCGCTCCTGTGAACTGCTGTTCCATCGATATTATCGGGCAAAGACCCGCCGAGAAACCGTTTGCCGCCTGCCAATCACAATTTTGTAGCTTTCCCCGACACCGGCTAGGTCAGGGTCGGGCGCCATTCAATCGCGCCAACAGTTGCGCGCGTGTTTTGCGGTCGACAAAGGCCGCCTCGATCGCGGTCCGGGTCACGGCGGTCAACGCCTTGTCGTTCAGGCCGAAATGTTCGGCGGCAATGTCGTATTCGCGCTTCAGCGTGGTGTGGAAAAACGGTGGATCATCCGAATTGAGCGTAACCTTGCAGCCTGCCGCAAGCAGTTGCGGAAACGGGTGGCTGGCGAAACTGTCGAAGACCCCGAGCGCGATATTGGAGCCCGGGCAGCATTCCAGCACGATGCCCTCGTCGGCGATACGCCTGACCAGGTCCGGATTTTCGATGGCCCGCACGCCATGGCCGATACGGGCCGGGCGGATATGGTCCAGCACCGCCTTCACGCTTTCCCAGCCCGCGAATTCCCCGGCATGGATGGTGATGCCAAGACCGGCCTCCCGCGCGATCTCGAAGGCACGCACGTAATCCTCGACGTCGCCATGGCGCTCGTCGCCTGCAACGCCGAACCCGGTCACCAGCTTATTGCGGCACCTGGCGGCAAAGCGGGCGGCCGCCTCGATCGATTCGACGCCGACATGGCGCACGCCGGTCACGATCATCCGCGCCTCGATGCCGGTCTTGGCGCGGGCACGTTCCATGCCCTCGCCCAGCGCATCGGTATAGGCCTGCGGCGTCAGCCCGGCCTTGGTCGCATGGCCCGGCGAGGTGAAGACCTCCGAATAGATGGTGCCGTCGCGTGCCAGGCTGGTCAGGTAGTGCTCGGCCAGGAGCGCATAATCCTCCTCCGTCCGGAAAAGATCGGAGGCCGCGTCATAGGCCGCCAGGAAGCTGGAGAAATCATGCCAGACATAAGCGCCGTCACGCAGGAAGTGCGAAACGTCCCGACCGTATTTCTGCGCTTGCTTCAACACCAGATCGGGCGCCGCCGCACCTTCGACATGGCAATGGAGCTCGGCTTTCAAAGGCATGCGCGGTTCCTCGTTTGCTGTTTCACGAACTGGCCCCATCGCAAAAGCGCGGCCGATCACCGCGCCTTAAACAATAGCGTCGCCCATTCTGATCGGCTATGGTCCCGCCGGTTTTATGGCGGATCGAGATAATGTCGGAACAACGCACGACTTCTGCCGGCGGCATGGAAACCTCCTATGGTTTCAAGGATGTCGGCCAGGGCGACAAGCAGACGCTGGTCAACGACGTGTTCCACCGCGTCGCCAGCCGCTACGACCTGATGAACGACCTGATGTCGGGCGGCCTGCACCGCCTGTGGAAGGGCAGCATGGTCGCCTGGCTCAATCCGCCCAAGCGTGCCGGCTGGACATCGCTCGATGTTGCCGGCGGCACTGGCGATATCGCCTTCCGCATCATCGAGGCCTCGCACAGGCAGGCGCATGTGACCGTGCTCGACATCAACGGCTCGATGCTGGCCGTGGGGCGCGAGCGCGCCGAAAAGCGGGGGCTGGCCGCCAATACCGATTTTGTCGAGGCGAACGCCGAGGAGTTGCCGTTTGCCGACGATACGTTCGACGCCTATACGATCGCCTTCGGCATCCGCAACGTGCCGCGCATCGAGACGGCGCTGTCCGAGGCCTTGCGCGTGCTGAAGCCGGGTGGCCGCTTCCTGTGCCTGGAGTTTTCCGAGGTGGACATGCCCTTGCTCGACCGTGTCTACGAGACCTGGTCGTTCAACGCCATTCCGCGCATCGGCCAGGTCGTCACCGGGGACGGCGAGCCCTATTCCTATCTGGTCGAATCGATCCGCAAATTCCCCAATCAGGAAAATTTCGCCACGATGATCCGCCGGGCCGGCTTCGGCCGGGTGACCTACCGCAATTATTCCGGCGGGATCGCAGGCCTGCATTCGGGCTGGAAGCTTTGACAGGCCGGCACGCATGACATCCCCCGGTGCTGCAT
>JBARWP010000562.1:0-33491 GCA_049646905.1 Pseudaminobacter sp.
GGGTGGGTGGGGCGTCGACCGGCGAATTGGGATAGCCATATCCGGCCGTCATCAGGACAAGGGCCGTGATGAGGGCAACGATCGCCGCGGCGAAATAGGACATCGTCCAGCGGGAAAGCGAGGCGCCGATCAACGCAGTGCTCCTTCGTTAAGGATCGTACCGTCTTGCGGAACGATCCGGGGACAGGTGGCTCAGGCCGCCTGCTGGAGCTTGCCTATCTCCACGCGCCACACTTCGGGGCCACGTTCGAGATAGGTCCAGGAGAACTGTTTCGGGTATTCCGCCTCGAGCTGGTAATAGAGCGGCTTCGGGTCATGGTCATTGACCAGCACGAAGGACGAGCCGGCTGTCAGTTCATTGACAAGCTGGAAGATCTTCGCATGGCGCTGCGCCGGCACGAGTGTGCGGACATCGACTGTGTTTTCCGAGGACATGGATTTACTCCTTGAGATCGCAACCGCGGATGACCAGCACGCGCTCGATCGAGCCCGGTGTTCCGCTGCGATTTTTCGAGTAGCAGATAAAAGATATATTTTCAATATATCTTTTATCGAGCAATGCAGATTCCTTCATCCATGGCCATGCGCCAGACGATGCCTGGACGCTGGCCGGGCGAAATCACGGGAACTTTCTGGCGCTTTGCGGCTTAGGAAAGAGCACCCATTTCAGTGCGTGTTTGCGGTGACCCACCGCCCGAATGGCTTCCACTAAGGAGACGATGAGGATGCGGCTTTTGTTTCTTGCCTTGGCTGCCTATGCCGTGCGCCGGATCATCCAGGAGAACTTCGAGACGTCCGCTCCGCCGCAGCCGGCACCCTCCTTGAAGGTGGGACGGCGGCCACCGGCCAGGCGGCCCAAACAGAGGACCGGGCGATGAAGCCGCTGCCCTTCGTGCTTTGCCTCGCACTGTGTGCCCTTGGCGGTACGGCCGTGGGAGCCGCCGCCGGCAACCCCGATTCCGGCCTGACCATAGGGCTGGCGGCGGGTGCGGCCATCGCCAGCGTGCTCATCCTGCTCGGCGGCAAGACGACCTGAGAAGATTGGCGGCTATCAGCGGCCTGCCAGGATGAGGTCGGCTGCCTTTTCCGCAATCATCAGCGTCGGCGTATTGGTGTTGCCGGAAGTGATGTTCGGCATGATCGAGGCATCCGCGATGCGAAGCCGCGCTATGCCGCGCACGTTCAGCTTCTCATCGACCACCGAATCCGGGTCCGCACCCATGCGGCAAGTGCCGACCGGGTGAAAAATCGTGGTCCCGATCTCGCCGGCCGCGCGCACCAGATCCTGGTCCGTGCGGTAGTCCGGGCCGGGCTTGAATTCTTCCGGCTTGTAGGGCTTGAGCGGCGCCTGGTCGACGATGTGCCGGGTGAGCTTGATCGAATCGGCCGCGACCAGCTTGTCGACTTCGGCGGAAAGATAGTTGGGACGGATCGCCGGTTGCTTGCGGAAGTCCGCACTCTGCGCATGGATCGAGCCGCGGCTCTCCGGGCGCAGGTTGCACACGCTGGCGGTGAAGGCCGGGAAGGGGTGCACGGCATCGCCGAACTTGTCCAGGCTGAGCGGCTGGATATGATATTGCAGGTTCGGCGTGTCGTAGGAAGCCGACGAGCGGGTGAAGATACCAAGCTGGCTCGGCGCCATCGCCATCGGCCCGGAGCGCTTCAGGAGATATTCCAGCCCAATCGCCATCTTGCCGAACAGCCGGCTGGCCTGCTCGTTGAGGGTGCGGATGCCGGAAACCTTGTAGGCCAGTCGCAGTTGTAGATGGTCCTGCAGGTTCTCGCCGACCTGGGGACGGTCGACCACGACCGGTATGCCTGCCTCTTGCAGCACGGCCCCGGGGCCGACCCCGGAGAGTTCGAGCAGATGCGGAGAGCCGACCGAACCGGCGGCGAGGATGATTTCGCGACGGGCGTGGACGGTGCGTGTCGTATCGCCCTGTACGAACTCCACGCCACGGGCAGTCATGTCCTCGATCACCAGGCGGCGGGCATGCGCGCCGGTTTCGACCTTGAGATTCCTGCGCCCGGCTGCCGGGCGAAGGAACGCCTTGGAGCTGTTGACCCGGACGCCGCCGCGCTGGTTGACCTTGAAATAGGACGACCCTTCATTGTTGCCGCGGTTGAAATCCTGCGTGCGCGGAATACCTGCGGCTTCGGCGGCGGCCTGGAAGGCATCGAGGATGTCCCAATGGACGCGCATTTCCTCGACACGCCATTCGCCGCCCGCGCCATGGATCTCGTCGGCGCCGGCAAAATAATCCTCGGACTTGCGGAAATAGGGCAGGACATCGTCCCAGCCCCAGCCGATGCAGCCCTTCTGCCGCCACAGATCGTAGTCGCGTGCCTGGCCGCGCATATAGATCATGCCGTTGATGGAAGAGCAGCCGCCGAGCACCTTGCCGCGCGGATAGGCCAGCGAGCGCCCGTTGAGCCCGGGTTCGGCATCGGTGCTGAAGCACCAGTCGGTGCGCGGATTGGCGATGCAGTAGAGATAGCCGACCGGAATGTGGATCCAGTGATAGTTGTCGCGCCCGCCCGCCTCGAGCAGAAGCACGGTTACATTGGGGTCCCTGGACAGACGGTTGGCCAATAGGCAGCCGGCCGTGCCGGCGCCCACGACGACGTAGTCGAATTCAGCGTTCATTTTGGTTCAGTCTTTCGCAGCCTGTGCTGCCGGAGTGATTAGCCGCGCGTAGATCTCGCCGACGATACCTCGTCGGAAAATCAGCACGCAGACCATGAAGATCAGCCCGGTGGCGATCGTCACCGGAAAATCGGAAGTCGCCAGCGTGTTCTGCAGCCCAACCACCAGGCCCGCGCCGATGATCGGTCCGACCATGGTGCCGATGCCGCCGAGCAGCGTCATCAGGATGACCTCGCCCGACATCTGCCAGGCAACATCCGTCAGCGTCGCGAACTGGAACACGATGGCCTTGAGCGAGCCGGCCAGGCCGGAGAGGGCAGCCGACATGACAAAGGCGGCAAGCTTGTAATTGGCAACCGTGTAGCCGAGCGATGTGGCACGGTTTTCGTTTTCACGGATCGAGCGCAGGATCATGCCGAAGGGCGAGTTGACGATGCGCCAGATGGCGAAGACACCGATCAGGAACACGGCCAGCACGAAATAATAGATGTTCAGTGGCACATGCAGATCGACGAGGCCGAAGAGCATGCCGCGCGGCACGCCCTGGATGCCGTCCTCGCCGCCGGTGAACGATGCCTGTACGCAGAAGAAGAAGAACATCTGCGCCAGCGCCAGCGTGATCATGGCGAAATAGATGCCCTGGCGGCGAATGGCGAAGAAACCCATCACCAGGCCGAGGATCGCCGCGCCGACGACGCCGAGGACGATGCCGGCCTCGGGCGACCAGCCCCACACTTTCACGGCATGGGCGGTGAAGTAGGAAGCTCCGCCAAAGAAGGCGGCATGGCCGAACGAGAGCAGGCCGGTGTACCCCAGCAGCAGGTTGAAGGCACAGGCAAACAGCGCAAAGCACAGCATCTTCATCATGAAGATCGGGTAGATGACGAAGGGAGCGGCCAACAGGGCGGCAATGCCCAGCGCCACCAGCGCCCATTCGAGCCGTCCGGACGTCTTTACGCGTGCCTCGCTAAGCGTGAGTTCGGCCATGGTCACGCATCCTTTCCGAAGAGGCCGGCAGGCCGGACCAGAAGTACGATCGCCATGATGACGAAGATGACGATGCTGGAGGCTTCAGGGTAAAACACCTTGGTCAATCCTTCGGCGAGGCCCAGCATGTAGCCGGTGACGATGGCACCGAGGATGGACCCCATTCCGCCGACCACGACCACCGCGAAGACGACGATGATGAGGTTGGAGCCCATCAGCGGGCTGACCTGATAGACGGGGGCCGCCAGGATGCCGGCAAGGCCGGCAAGTGCGGAGCCGAGGCCGTAGGTGAGCGTCAGCAGCAGCGGCACGTTGACGCCGAAAGCCTGCACCAGGCGCGGGTTTTCGGTCGCCGCGCGCAGGTAGGAACCCAGCCGGGTCTTCTCGATGGCAAGCCATGTGCCCAGGCAGACGATCAGCGAGGCGATCACGACCCAGCCGCGATAGACGGGCAGGAACATGAAGCCGAGATTGGTGCCGCCCGCAAGCAATGGCGGCACGGCGTAGGGATTGCCCGAGACACCGAAATAATAGCGGAAGATGCCTTCGATCACCAAGGCAAGGCCGAAGGTGAAGAGCAGGCCGTAGAGCGGATCGATGTCATAGAGCCGTGCGAGGGCCAGGCGCTCGATGACGATGCCGATGATGCCTACGATGAGCGGCGCCAGGATCAGTGCCGGCCAGTAGCCGATGCCGAGATGGGCAAGCAGCAGGTAGCCGACGAAGGCGCCCAGCATGTATTGGGCCCCGTGCGCGAAATTGATGACGCGCAGCAGGCCGAAGATGATGGCGAGGCCAAGGCTCAGCATGGCGTAGAAGGAGCCGTTGATCAGGCCTACCAGCAATTGGCCGAGAAAAGCCTGGACGGGAATTCCGAAGATCATCGTCATGGCAGCGTCATACACCCAGTACGTCGTGGAGCAGGTTCATGCGATCCGGCAGTTCGCCAACGGGGAACTCCGCCATGACCTTGCCATGCTCCATCAGATAGAAACGATCGGCGATGCGGCTGGCAAAGCGGAAATTCTGCTCGACCAGCAGGATCGTCATGCCGCGTTTTTTCAGCGTCGCCAGCAATTCGCCGATGCGCTGCACGATCACCGGCGCCAGCCCTTCGGTGGGCTCGTCCAGCAGCAGCACTTTGACCCCGGTGCGCAGCATGCGCGCCATGGCCAGCATCTGCTGCTCACCACCTGAAAGCTTGGTGCCCTGGCTGTTGCGGCGTTCCTTGAGGTTGGGAAAGAGCTCGAAGATCTCCTCCACACTCATGCCGCCCTCGGCGACGACGGGAGGAAGGATAAGGTTCTCGTCGACCGTCAGCGTGGCAAAGATCCCGCGCTCTTCCGGCACATAGCCGATGCCGGCATGGGCGGTGCGGTGGAGCGGCAGATGCATCAGGTCCTTGCCGTCGAAGGTAATCTGGCCCGTGCGCTTGCGGATGAGCCCCATGATGGCGCGCAGTGTCGTCGTCTTGCCGACGCCGTTGCGGCCCAGCAGCGTCACCGTCTCGCCCTTGAAGACGTCGAGGTTCACGCCATGCAGCGCATGGCTTTCGCCATACCACGCGTTGAGATCGCGAACGGAGAGAAGCGGTTGGGCTTTATTCATGCTCCGTCCCCATGTAGGCGACTCTGACGCGCTCGTCGCTGCTGACGGTCGGATAGTCGCCTGCGGCAAGGATCTCGCCGCGTTGCAGGACGGTGATCCAGTCGCACAGATCGGCCACCACCGTCAGATTGTGCTCCACCATGAGAACGGCGCGATCACGCGCCACCGAGCGGATGATGTTGGAAACGGTGCCGACATCCTCCTGGCCCATGCCGGCCATCGGTTCGTCGAGCAGCAGCACCTTGGGATCGAGTGCCAGCGTGGTCGCGATTTCGAGCACGCGCTTGCGCCCGTAGGAAAGGTCGCCGGCCAGACTGTCGCGCGCGTTTTCAAGCCCGACCGTCTCCAGCAGTTCCTCAGCGCGCGGCGTCAGGCTGTCGAGCAACGAAAGCGAGCGCCAGAACTGGACGCCGAGGCCGCTTGGCCGCTGCAAGGCCACGCGCACATTGTCGAGTACGGTCAGGTGCGGGAAAATCGCCGAAATCTGGAAGGAGCGCACCAGACCGAGCCGTGCGACCTTGGCGGGCGGGGTGTTGGTGATATCCCTGCCGAGCAGTTCGATCCGGCCGCGCGTCGGCGGCAGGAACTTGGTCAGCAGATTGAAGACCGTCGTCTTGCCGGCACCGTTCGGGCCGATCAGCGCATGGATCTTGCCGTGGTGGACGTCGAGGTCGACATTGTTGACCGCGACGAACCCCGCAAATTCCCGGCACAGGCCACGGGCGGAAAGCACCACCCGTGGTTCGGTTTCATGTGTAGCTTGAGGCACGGCTGCGTAAGCCTCAGCGCTCACTGGCCAACCAGCGGGCAGCCGCTTTCCTCGGGCTTGATATAGGCTTCATCGCCCGGCACCGTCGCCAGGACCTTGTAGTAGTCCCAAGCCTGGGTGCTTTCCTCTGGCTTCTTCACTTCCATCAAGTAGAGATCGGAAATGAGACGGCCGTTCGCAGCCACCTTGCCGCCGCGTGCGAACACGTCTTCCACCGGCATTTCATGCATCAGCTTGGCGACGGCCTCTGTCTCGTCGGTGCCGGCCTTGTCGATCGCCTTCAGATATTGCAGGACGCCCGAATAGGTCGAGGCATGGATCATGTTGGGCATGCGGCCGGTCTTGTCGAAGAAGCGCTTGGAGAACTCGCGCGATTCATCGTCGCGATCCCAATAGAAGCTTTCCGTCAGCGTCAGGCCCTGTGCGGCTTCGAGCCCGAGGCCATGGACCTCGGCCAGGGTGAACAGGAGCGCTGCCATGCGCTGGCCACCCGCGACGATGCCGAACTCGGCGGCCTGCTTGATGGCGTTTGCTGTATCGAGGCCGGCATTGGCCAGCCCGACGACCTTGGCGCCGGATGACTGCGCCTGCAGCAGGAAGGAGGAGTAGTCCGTCGTGCCGAGCGGATGGCGAACGGCGCCGAGAACCTGGCCGCCCTGCGTCTTGACGAAGTTCGAGGTCTGCTCTTCCAGCGAATAGCCGAATGCGTAGTCCGCGGTCAGGAAGAACCAGGTGTCGCCGCCCTGCTTCACCAGCGCGCCGCCGGTGCCGACGGCAAGGGCGTGCGTGTCATAGGCCCAGTGGAAGCCATAGGGCGAGCAGGCCTTGCCGGTAAGGTCCGCGGTCGCTGCGCCGGTGACCAGGTCGATCTTCTTCTTTTCCGTCGAGATGCCGCGCACGGCGAGCGCCACCGAAGAGGTGGTCAGTTCCATGATGGAATCGACCTGCTCGGTGTCGTACCACTGGCGGGCGATGTTGGAAGCGATATCAGGCTTGTTCTGGTGATCGGCGGTGATGACCTCGATCGGGGCACCCTGCACGGTGCCGCCGAAATCCTCGACTGCCATCTTGGCGGCTTCGAACGACCATTTGCCGCCGAAATCGGCATAGACGCCCGATTGGTCGTTGAGGATACCGATCTTGACCTTGCCGTCGGAGATTTCCGCTGCCGAAGCGGGGATGGCGGTGGCGGCCAGAAGAGCCGCGGAAACGAGGTGTAGTAGTCTCACTGCTGATGTCCTCCCAATGTGATCAGCCGTCGAGCAGAATGCCCAAGGCTCTTGTGGCGGCTCAAAAAAATGGCCGATCAATACGTCCTCCTGAAGGCGCCACCTCACTCCCGCGTGCGACAAGCCTCCAAGCAGTGCAACGGCCCGACCGTGGATCGCGCCTAAAAGTGCACATAGGCAAAACGGTAACATTGACGTGTGTTGGCGAGAATATTTATTTACGTACAAGATACGTACAGAAATGCACAGAACATGCACCGATTCACCTGGGACGACCTTCAGTTCTTTCTCGCCGTGGCACGCACCGGCCAGCTTTCCTCGGCTGCACGCCAGTTGCGCACCAATCATGCCACGGTGTCCCGCCGCATCGATCGGCTGGAGCGCGCGCTGTCGATCAAGCTGTTCGAGCGCAACCCGCGCGGCTACATGCTGACGGCGGTTGGCGAGCGGCTGGTAGAATCCGCCGAGACGATCGAGCGGGAGACGGCGAGCTTTCGCAGCGAGGCCTCTTCCGGTGCCTCGCAGGTGGCCGGCGTGCTTAGGCTAAGTACCTTGGAAGGATTTGGAAATTTCTTCCTGGCCGACCGCCTGCCGCGCTTTGCCCGGTCCCATGCCAACCTGTCGATCGAGATGGTGACCATCCAGCAGATCGTGTCGCTTTCACGCCGCGAAGCCGACATGTCGATCACGCTCACGTCGCCGCGAACGGACTTCTATCACTACGAGCCGATCACCACCTACCGGCTGTTCATGTATGGCGCGCGTTCCTATCTCAACAGCCATCCGCCGATCGAGCAGCGGGAGGATTTTCTCGCTCATCGCCTGATCGGTTATATCGAGGATATGATCTTCACGCCGGGGCTGGACTACCATCGGGAAATCCTGCCGGGCCTGCATGCATCATACCAAAGTTCGAGTATCCATGCACAGCTTCGGGCCACACTGAATGGGATCGGACTGTGCGTGCTGCCCAATTTCATGGCGGCGGCCTATCCCGAACTGATCCCGCTTCTCCCCAAGGAGGTTTTTCTCGACCGGGACTATTGGTGTGTGTGCCATCGCGACCTGGCCGCCACCCCGCGCATTCGCGCGCTTACCGATTTCATCAAGGCGGAGGTCACCGATGCGGAAGACCTGTTCCTGGGCCATCACGTCGGGGATTGACACGCCGCGAAGGCGGTCGTTGCGGTTTACACGCGGGCCCGGAAGCCTTCGCTGGCGACAAGCAGGTTGCGCGTGTAGTCCTTGACGACCTGTCGCGCCGTCAACTCGGCCGCCGTCAGTTGTTCCACTTCCTCGCCGTTCTGCATCACCATCAGCCGGTCGCACATATGGGCAATGACGGCGAGGTCATGGCTGACCATCACGAAGGTCAGCTTGCGGTCGGCGCGCACCTGCTCGAGCAGGTTCAGCACCTCCGCCTGCACCGAGGCATCGAGCGCGGAAGTCGGCTCGTCGAGCAGCAGGATCGAGGGCTCCAATATAAGGGCGCGTGCAATGGCGACGCGCTGGCGCTGGCCGCCGGACAACTGATGGGAATAGCGGAAGCGGAAACCGGACCCCAACCCGACCTCGTCAAGCGCCCGCACGATGCGCTTTTCGATATTGTCGAAGCCGTGGATGGCAAGCGGTTCAAGCAGCAGGCGATCGACGGTCTGGCGCGGATGCAAGGAACCATAGGGGTCCTGGAACACCATCTGGACCTCCCGGTAGAAGGCCTTGTCGCGGCGCTTGCCCAAACGCTTGCCGTTGATGTCGATCGTCCCGCTCGCAACCGGGGCAAGACCGGCGACCGCGCGCAGCAGCGTCGATTTGCCGGATCCGGACTCGCCGACCAGGCCGAAGGACTCGCCTGATTGCACGGTGAGGCTGACATCCTTCAACGCGGTGAAATCGTCGAAGGTGATGCGCAGCCGGTCGAGTGCAAGCGCTGCGGTCATAGGGCCCATTCCGGCTTGCGTTCGAGCACGGGCAGGGGATGCCGGTCCGCCCCGATCCGGGGCATGCAGTTGAGCAGGCCTTGCGTGTAGGGGTGCTTGGCGCGGCTGAGTTCGGAGGCGGGGAGTTCCTCGACGATCCTGCCGGCATACATCACGATCACACGGTCGCAGAAGGACGATACCAGCCGCAGATCGTGGGAGATGAAGATCAGGCCCATGCCGCGTTCGCGCACCAGCCGGTCGAGGATGCCCAGCACCTCCAGTTGCACGGTCACGTCGAGTGCCGAAGTCGGCTCGTCGGCGATCAGCAGTTCAGGCCCGGCGACCAGCATCATGGCGATCATGGCCCGCTGGCCCATGCCGCCGGAAACCTCGTGCGGGTAAAGGTCGTAGACGCGCGCGGCATCCCTGATCTGTACCGCCCGCAGCATGGCAAGCGCGCGCTCGCGCGCCTCGGCCTGGCTGACTTTCTCATGCGTGCGCAGGGTCTCGACGATCTGGCGGCCGATGGTCATGACCGGGTTGAGCGAATATTTCGGGTCCTGCAGGATCATGGCTATGCGATTGCCGCGAAGGGAACGGCGCTGCGCGGGCGAGGCACGCAAGAGGTCGATGCCGCTGAACTCCAGGCGTTTGGCGGTGATCTCGGCATGTGGCGGCGTCAGCCCCATGATGGCGCGCCCGGTCTGCGACTTGCCGGAGCCGCTTTCGCCGACGATGCCCAGCCTTTCGCGGCCAAGCTTGAAGGAAACCCCGCGCACCGCCTCCACCACGCCAGTGCGGGTGGGGAAACGGACATGCAGGTCCTCGACGGCCAGGAGCTCGCTCATTGGCCGCTGCCGCGCGGATCGAGCGCGTCCCTCAGACCATCGCCCAGCAGGTTGAAGCCGAGGCTGACGATGAGGATGGCGAAGCCCGGCATGGCCGCGACCCACCATTGGTCGAGGATGAAGCGGCGCCCCGAAGCGATCATCGCGCCCCATTCGGGGAGCGGCGGCTGCGCGCCGAGACCGAGGAAGCCAAGCCCCGCGGCGGTGAGGATGATGCCCGCCATGTCCAGCGTCACGCGCACGATGAGCGAGGAGATGCACAGCGGCATGATGTGGCGCAGTACGATGCGCCAGGGTGAGGCCCCCATCAGCCGTACCGCCGAGATATAGTCGGACTTGCGCACCGTCAGTGTCTCGGCGCGCGCGATGCGGGCATAGGGCGGCCATGAGGTGATGGCGATGGCGATGATGGCATTGCCGATGCCGGGGCCGAGTGCCGCGACGAAGGCCAGTGCCAGCACCAGCTTGGGAAAGGCGAGGAAGATGTCGGTGATGCGCATCAGCACTGCATCCACCCAGCCGCCGGCATAGCCGGCAACCGTGCCGACGAGCAGGCCGATGGGTGCTGCGATGACGGCGACAAGCCCCACCACCTGAAGCGTGAGCCGCGAACCGTAGATGAGACGCGAGAGGATGTCGCGGCCCTGGTCGTCGGTGCCGAGCCAATGGCCGGCGCCCGGCGGCAGCAGGCGCTTGCCAGCTAGGTCGCCGACATAGGGCGAATAGGGCGCCAGCAGCGGTGCAAACACGGCGACGAGGATCAGCCCCAATATGATGAGCATGCCGACAACGGCGAGCCAGTTCGCGCTGAAGCGCCGCCAGGTGACATAGGCGCGGCCGAGCCTTGCCTGCAGGCGCGACTGCGGCCGGTCGGTGAGAAGCCATTCGCGGCGGGTCATGGTGACGTCGCTCATCCTGTCCTCGTCAGCTCCTGGTGCGGGGATCGAGCATGCGGTAGAGCACGTCGGACAAAAGATTGATGCCGATGAACACCGAGCCGATGATGATGGTGCCGCCCAGCACCGCGTTCATGTCGGCATTCTGCAGCGAGTTGGTGATGTAGAGGCCAAGGCCCGGCCAGGCGAAGACCGTCTCGGTCAGCACGGATCCTTCGAGCAGGCCGGCATAGGAAAGCGCGATCACCGTCACCAGCGGCACGGCCGCGTTGCGCAGCGCATGGCCCCAGATGATGCGGGTTTCGGACAGGCCCTTGGCGCGCGCGGCAACGATATATTCCTGGCTCAGTTCGTTCAGCATGAAGGAGCGCGTCATGCGGCTGATATAGGCCAGCGAGAAATAGCCGAGCAGCGAGGCCGGCAGGATGATGTGCGAGAAGATATCGCGGAAGGCCGCCCAGTCGCGGTTGATGACCGCATCGATCAGGTAGAAGCCGGTGACCGGCGTGAAGGTATATTCATAGACCACGTCGATGCGGCCGGGGCCGGACGTCCAGCCGAGCCGGGCATAAAATACCAGAAGGCCAAGCAGGCCCAGCCAGAAGATCGGCACGGAATAGCCGATGAGGCCGAGGATGCGCACGATCTGGTCTGTGAGGCTGCCGCGCTTGACCGCCGCCAGCACGCCCAGCGGGATGCCGAAGGCAGCGCCTATGATGGTGCCGACGGTGGCGAGTTCCATGGTGGCGGGGAAGACACGGCGGATATCGGTCATGACCGGGTTGGTGGTCAGCACCGAGGTGCCGAAATCGCCTTGCAGCACGCCTTTCACATAGAGGACGAACTGCTGGTAATAGGGCAGGTTGAGGCCCATTTCCTGGCGCACGCGCTCCACCACATGGGCCGGCGCGCGGTCGCCGACGATCGCCAGCACCGGATCGATCGGCACCACCCGGCCGATGAAGAAGGTGACGGCGAGCAGGCCGAGATAGGTGGTGGCAACGATTACCAGGAAGCCGGCAACCGATTTGAGAGTGGCCAAGGCGCGCCGGTTGGCACGCCTTGGCGGCATCTCCGTTTCAGTGCTACTCACGGACTGACCTTCAGGATCATTCCTTGGAGACGGGCGCGAGCGGGTTCGAATCGAAGCTCGGCCCCAGCTTGTAGCCCTTGACGCTGTTGCGCAGGCCGGCAACCTCGATCTGCTGGAAGATCATGACGAAGGGGCTGGTGTCCAGTGCCTCCTGCTGCAGCTTCTGGTACATCTCGGCGCGCTTGTCGTTGTCGCGCTCCAGAAGGGCGGCCTTGACCTGCTCGGTCAGTTCCGGAATGTCCCAGGCGTTGCGCCATGCCAGCGACTTCACAGCGGCATCGTCGCCGTTGTCGGGGTTGGAGGTGAAGGCATCGGCATTGGTGTTCGGGTCCCAATAGTCCATGCCCCACTGGCCGATATACATGTCGTGGTTGCGGGCACGGTACTTGGTCAGCGTCTGCTTGCCGTCGCCGGGGATGATCTCGATCTTCACGCCGGCCTGTGTCGCCGTCTGCTGGAAGGATTCGGCGATGCCGGTCACCGGCTGGGTATTGCGCACGTCGAAGGTGACGGAGAAGCCGTCCTTCAGGCCCGCCTTTTCCAGTAGTTCCTTGGCCTTGGCCACGTCGAATGTGTAGGGGTTGGAATCGAGCGCGCCGAGCACGCCCTTGACCTGGTAGGTCTGGTGGATCTCGCCGATGCCCTTGATTAGGGTCGCGCCGATCGCATCATAGTCGACCAGGTATTTGAAGGCTTCGCGGACCTCGGGCTTGGCCAGGTTCTCGTTCTTCTGGTTGAGACTGATATAGTAGACCGTGCCTTTCGGCGCGCTTGTCGAGGCGAGGTCGGGGTTCTTCTGCACGGCCTCTAGGTCGCCCGGCTCCAGATTGCGGGCAATGTCCACGTCACCGGCTTCCAGCATCAGGCGCTGGGTCGCGCTTTCCTTGACGTGGCGGTAGATGACGCGGGTGAGCGCGGGCTTCTCACCGTAGTAGTTGTCGTTGCGCTCCAGCACGACGAGTTCGTTGGCGCGCCAGTCGCGGATCTTGAAGGGACCGGAGCCGGCATAGTTGGTCTTCATCCACGCATAGCCGAAATCGGTGTCGTATTTGTAGTCGTCGCTCGGCGTCCTGGCCTCGGCATGTTCCAAGACCAGCTTCTTGTCGAGTACGGCACCCACGGTGGCGGTGAGGCAGTTGAGCACGAAGCTCGGCGCATAAGGCTTGTCGACGGTGAAGACGAAGGTGGTGTCGTCGACGGCCTTGGCTTTTTCGGTGACGTTGTCACCCGTCAGCCCGAACTGGGTGAGGATGAAGGCCGGGCTCTTGTCGAGCTTGACGACGCGTTCGAACGACCAGGCAACGTCCTCGGCGGTGACCGGGTTGCCGGAAGCGAACTTGATGCCGGGCTTCAGCTTGAAGGTATAGGTCAGGCCGTCCTCGGAAATCTCCCAGCTCTCCGCGATGCCGGGCTTGACCTGGGTGGTGTCGTTGATGTCGAGGCGCACCAGCATGTCATAGGCATTGCCGATGAACTCGGCCGGGCTGAGTTCGAAGGACTCCGCCGGGTCGAGCGTGATGGTGTCGTCGATGGCCCAGGCCTGGACCAGCGTATCGGGCGGCGTATCGGCAATGGCCGGCGAGCCGGCAAGGGCGAGCATGGACAGGGCGGCCCCGGCCAGAAGGGGGCGGAAGCGGGCGTTCATCTTTCCCATCATCATTTCACTTGTTCCCTATTTTGTTGCCAGATTTGTCTACCGATCGGTTCAGGCTTCGTGCCAGGCGCAACGCAAGACCCGGAACCAGTTTTCCCGACACAGCTTGGCCAGTTCCGCGTCACCATAGCCCGCACCCTGCAGGGCCACAACGAGCTTTTGCAGCCCGGCTGCGTCGCCGATTTCCTGCGGGATCAGCGCACCGTCGAAATCCGAACCGATGGCCACGCCGCCGATTCCCAGCCGGTCGACCAGATAGTCGATGTGGCGGACCATCTCGCTCAAGGGGGTGTCGGCGTTCTCGCGCCCGTCCTCGCGCAGCATGGTCACGGCGAAGTTCAGCCCGACCAGGCCTTTGCTCGCGCGAACGGCATCGAGTTGCCTGTCGGTGAGGTTGCGGGCGACCGGAACCAGCGCATGCGGGTTGGAATGGCTGGCGATCAGGGGCTGGTCGCTGATCTCGGCGACATCCCAGAAACCCTTTTCGGTGATGTGCGACAGATCGACCAGGATGCCGAGCCGGTTGCATTCCCTGACCAGGGCCCGACCGGCGTCGGTGAGCCCCGGACCGGTGTCCGGGCTCATCGGGAAGGCGAAGGGAACGCCATGGCCGAAGATGTTGTTGCGGCTCCAGACGGGGCCGAGAGAGCGCAGCCCGGCGGCATAGAAGACCTCCAGGGCGGCGAGGTCGGCGCCAATTGCCTCGCAGCCTTCCATGTGAAGCACGGCGGCAAACTGCCCGTCCGCCATCGCCTCGTCGATGTCGGCCATCGAGCGGCACAGGCGCCAGCCGCCGGCGCGGTCGAGCTTCAGGGCAATCGCGGCCATCTCCAGCGCGATGTCGAGGGAGGGGGCACGCTCGAGCGGAGCCGAAAGCGGGGTTGCGTAGCTGCCGCCCGTATCCGGCTCCTTCAATACCAGATGCCCGGACGGGACATAGATCGCGCACAGGCCGCCGGCCAGGCCGCCGGTGCGGGCGCGGGGCAGGTCGATATGGCCCTCATCCGCGCCCTTGATGAATTCGTCGACGGGGTCGGCGCCGTCCTTCTGATGGTTCCACAGGCGCAGCAGAACGTCGTTATGGCCGTCAAAAACCGGGTGCATCCGAACTCCATCTTTTGCGTGTGATGATGCAAATCGCCAAAAGGAGATCAAGTGGCACAGAACGCCTGTCGCCTCGGCCAGTTCAGGGAAAGGCCGCGATCAATCCTCGTCCTCGTCGTCCGTTGGCGACACCCAGGAATGCGGATTGATCTTTTTCTGGGTGCTGGAATCGATGAAGGCCCACCACCCCACATCGGCCTCGTCCCAGGTGCCGCCAAGCGCCTGCAGCATCTCGGCCGAACGGTATTGCGCGAGGGATTCGTTTTCCTGGCCGTCCATGTCGGTCCAGTAGACCTGTACCTTGCTGCCGTTCTTCGGTGCGGTGGCGATAGGGCGGGGATTGGGCATGCGCGGCGTCTCCGAAAGTGTGTCGGGCGAAACTGCCCGCTCCCGCTAAAGGTAGCGGCAGGTGGGCGGATGGCAACTGCCCACAGCGATGCATGAGCGCCGGTCGCGATTTGTTAAGGTTAGTGAAACGTTAAATCTTCTTAGCCACAGTTACGCCCCGGAGTGGGTGCGCTCGCATTCGGCCGGCGCATCAGGGGGCGCGAGAAATGACGAATCTGGACGAAGCCGTGCTGTCGCAGGGAATTGGGGCAAGGGCGCAGGAGAAGATATTTCTGGACGGTGCCGGCTGTGTTTCGCAGCTGGCTCTTGCCGTGGACGACCTGCGCGACCTGCTCGATGCAGGTGCGGACTGGCTTTGGGAAACCGATGCCGAACTTCGATTCTCCTGGCTGTCGGCAAACTACCAGCCCGTTTGCGGTATCGATCCGCAGCAGGTGCTCGGCCACTTCCGTTTCGATTTCCTCAAACAGTCGGCCAAGGGCAGCGAGCGGGCCGTCGCCCACCTGGAGGACCTGTCGGCGCACCGGCCCTTTCGCGACTTCGTCTATGAACTGAGCGGCGCCCGTCCGGATTGCCGCTTCGTTTCTATCTCCGGCTTTCCGCACTTCGACGAGAACGGGACTTTTCAAGGCTATCGCGGCATCGCGCGTAACATCACCGGCACCGCACAGGCATTGGCGGAACTGTCATCGGACAGCGGGACGAATGCTGCCCAGTCGCCGTCCGACGTCGAGCGGCTTCTCGATTCCATGAAGATGGCCGTGGTATTGCTCGATGCGGACCTGAACGCCGAGATCGTCAACAAGGAATTCTACAAGCTCTGGAAGGTGACGCCCCAGGACATCGGCGTCGGCTCGCCGTTCCGCGCGCTGATCGACATCAACCGCTACAACGGCATCTACGATGTCAGCGACGAGAAGTGGGAAAGCTACGTCGCCAGGCGGCTGGCGGAAATCCGTGCCGGAGATATAGCGCCGCGTGAATTCAGGCGCGCGGATTGCTGCACCATGATCTATTCGGTGACCGCGCTTTCGGGCGGCAAGCGGCTCGTCTGCTATTACGACATCACCGAGATGAAGCAGCGCGAGCAGCAACTCGCCGAAACGCTTGAGAAGACCAAGCTTGCGGAAGCGGTGCTCGACAGCATCGATGACCCGATCTTCGTCAAGGACAGCGACCTGAAATATGTCTTCGTCAACGAGGCGTTTTCCTCCCTCTTCGGCAAGAAGCCGGCCGAAATGCTGGGAAGGCCCGATGCCGATTTCCTGTCGCAGGAGGAGGTTGCCAAATTCGAAAGCATCGAACAGCAGGTGCTGACCTCCGGCCAGCTCTATGAGACCGAGGAAAACGTCGAGACTTCCGGCACCCTCAAGTCGCAGATCGTGCGGAAGACCCGCGTCAGCGTGAGCGATGACAAGCACTATGTCGCCGGTTTCCTGCTTGACGTGACCGAGATCAAGACGCGCGAGAACGAGGCCGACCAGGTACGCCGCCAATTGGCGAATGTGCTCGAATCGCTGCCGGCCGGGGTCATTATCTACGATCGCAACGATGAATTCGTGTTGGCGAACCGCAAGCTCCAGGCTGCGCTGCCGGCGCTCGCGGGGGCCTGGGAGCGGGGCTGCACGCTTCGTGATGCCATGGAGCTTGCCCATGCGGCCGGCTATTTCCGTGAAAGCGGCGACCCGGAAATCGACAGGCTCTATGACAGGGACCCCCAGGGTTGGATCGAAAGATATCTGGAGCGCTATCACGTCAGCCATGCGGTCTCGGAACGCCAGCATGTGGACGGACGATGGTTCCAGGTGTTCGATTCCCGCATGGATGACGGCACCTATATCGGGGTGAGGGTCGACATCACCGAGTTGAAGGCACGCGAGAAGGCGCTGCGCGACAGCATGCGTCAGATCGACCTTTTCCGCCATGTGCTCGATGAACTGCCGGTCTCGACCTATGTCAAGAATGCCGATCTGGCCTTCGAGTTCGTCAACAAGGCATGGAGCGCGATAACCGGCATTTCGCAGCAGGCGGCCATCGGGCAGACGGACCTGGATTTCTTCGGGGAAGAGGGTGAGGGCTTTGCCGCGCGTGACCTCGAGGTCCTGCGCACCGGCGAGCTCAACGAGACGGAGGAGACGCTGACCCATGCCGACGGCACCGTGCGCCAGCTCTTCGCCAAGAAGAACCGCCTCATCTCGATCGACGGTTCCATCCATCTGATCGGGTCGAGCACCGATGTCACCGAGTTGAAGCAGCGCGAGGCCGAACTTCAGGAGGCGCAGCGCCGGGCGGTGCTTGCCGATCGCGCCAAGTCCGAATTCCTCGCCAATATGAGCCATGAAATCCGCACGCCCATGAATGGCGTGCTCGGCATGGCCGAGCTTCTGGCGAAATCCGATCTCGATCCCAAGCAGAAGACGTTTACCGATATCATCGTGAAGTCGGGCAATGCCCTGCTTACGATCATCAACGACATCCTCGACTTCTCCAAGATCGATGCCGGGCAACTCGTGCTCGACCCGGCGCCCTTCAACCTGGCCGAGGCGATCGAGGATGTGGCGACGCTGGTCTCGACCCGGGCCAAGGAGAAAGACCTCGAACTGATCACGCGCGTGGCGCCCAATCTGCACGATCTTTTCGTCGGCGACGTCGGGCGCATCCGGCAGATCATCACCAATCTGGTTGGCAACGCCGTCAAATTCACCGATGCGGGTCATGTGCTGATCGATGTGACGGGCGAGACGGTCGACGGGATAGCAGATCTGCGCATCGCCGTTACCGACACGGGCATCGGCATCCCGGCCGACAAGCTGAAGCTTGTCTTCGAAAAATTCAGCCAGGTCGATTCCTCATCGACCCGGCGTCATGAGGGAACCGGGCTCGGCCTGGCTATCACCTCCCGGCTTGTCGATCTGATGGGCGGCAAGATCGGCGTGGAAAGCACCGAGGGCAAGGGCTCCACCTTTTGGTTCACGCTGCCCTTGCCGAATGCCGGCCGGCCGGCGGGACGCAAGATGACACCGGTGGACGTCACTGGCGCCCGTGTGCTCATCGTCGATGACAATGCGGTCAACCGCTCGATCCTGATGGAGCAGATGGCCTCCTGGACGTTCGATGCCTGCGCGGCGCAAAGCGGCCCGGAAGGGCTCAAGGTGCTGGAAGCGGCCGCCGCCTATAACATCCCGGTCGATTGCATCGTGCTCGACTACCAGATGCCGGGCATGACGGGGGCGGAAATGGCGCGCATCGTGCGAACCACGCCCGCTCTCGCCGCAACGCCCATCGTCATGCTGACATCGGTCGACCAGTCGCTTGCCAATGCGAGCTTCCGCGATCTCGCGATCGATGCGCAATTGATCAAGCCGGCGCGCTCCTCGACCTTGCTCGAGGCGCTGGTTGCCGCGATCCAGCGCAGGCGTTCACGGGCGGTGCCGCTCGCCTCCGTCCAGGGACCGGTGCAGGAGACGGCAGAAGGCGAACATTCAGCAGCGTCTGTGGCCGCCAGTCTCAGGACCCGCAGCCGGCCGGTGACTTCTGCCGACCACCGGCTCGACATCCTTGTGGCCGAGGACAATGAGGTCAACCAGCTGGTCTTCACCCAGATCCTCGGCGAGACCGGCTACACTTTCGAAATCGTCGCCAATGGCCGCAAGGCGCTCGAGGCCTTCGGCGAGATGAAGCCGCGCATGATCCTGATGGATGTCTCGATGCCGGAGATGAACGGGCTGGAAGCCACGTCTGCGATCAGGGAGATGGAGGAGGGAACTTCCACGCGCGTTCCCGTCATCGGCGTGACCGCACATGCGCTGAAGGGCGACCGTGAACGCTGCCTGGAAGCCGGCAGGGACGACTATCTCGCCAAGCCGATCAGCCCCAAGGCATTGCTCGAGAAAGTGGAGCGCTGGGTCGGCACAAGTGAGGACGTCCAACGTCAGGCGGGCTGACGGGACCGCGCGGTTTTCACATTTTCGGTGCGTTACCGTCATGACACGAAACTGTCATGCCGCTGTTACATTGCGGCGGTAAGGCCTCTCGCGACGCGGCAAAAACGCGTTGGACGGATCAGATTTCCGACAGGAGTAGGCCCTATGAACAAGATCATTCTCACGGCGTCCGCTGCGGCTGTCGCGCTCGCCGCGTCCGCCGGCTATGCCGCAGCCCGCGACCAGATTCAGATTGCCGGTTCCTCGACCGTGCTTCCCTATGCCAAGATCGTCGCCGAGAACTTCGGCGAAGCATTCTCCGAGTTCAAGACGCCTGTGGTCGAGTCCGGCGGCTCGTCGGGCGGCCTCAAGGAGTTCTGCAAGGGCGTGGGCGAAAACACTATCGATATCGCCAACTCCTCGCGCCCGATCAAGGACTCCGAGGTCAAGGCCTGCGCCGACGCCGGCGTGACCGACATCCAGGAAGTCCGCATCGGCTATGACGGCATCGTGTTCGCCACCGACATCAACGGCCCGGATTGGGCGCTGGCGCCGGAAGACCTCTACAAGGCGCTCGCCGCGCAGGTGATCGTGGACGGCAAGCTGGTGGCCAACACCGCCGCCAAGTGGAACGAAGTCAATCCGAACCTGCCCGATTGGGACATCGCCGCCTACATCCCCGGCGAAAAGCACGGCACCCGCGAAGTGTTTGAGGAAAAGCTGCTCGCGGAAGGCTGCAAGTCTTCCGGTGCGCTCGAGGCAATCAAGGCGACCGGCCTCGACGACGAGGCTTCCGCTGCCGCCTGTATCGCCGTGCGCAAGGATGGCAAGGCCGTCGACATCGATGGCGACTATACCGAGACGCTGGCCCGCATCGACTCCAACAAAACCGGCGTGGGCGTGTTCGGCCTCGCCTTCTACGAAAACAACGCCGACAAGCTGAAGGTCGCGACCGTCTCGGGCGTCTCGCCCTCGACCGAGACCATCGCCGCCGGTGAGTATCCGGTGTCGCGTCCGCTGTTCTTCTATGTCAAGAAGGCGCATCTCGGCGTGGTCCCCGGCCTCAAGGAATATGTGGAATTCTTCCTTTCGGATGAAATGGTTGGCCCCGACGGTCCGCTGGCCGAGTATGGTCTGGTCTCGGCGCCCGATGCCGAGCGCGACGCCCAGCGCGAAGCGTTCGACTCCGGCAAGACCATGTAATTGTCGAAACGAGCGCAGGCAGGGATTGCCTGCGCTCGTTTCCAACCTATCGGAACCGATCATGCCGCTGAGCCCAGGTGGGATTTGCGTGGGGTATGATCCAGGAAGTCCCGGCATATGAGCGCAGCGACCGTCCTTCTCATCATCCTGGCCATCGGGGCCGTAGCCTTTGCCGTGGCCTATCGCCGTGCCGCCGGCCTGAAGCCCGAGGCCGGGCAGAAGATGCATTCGCGGGCCGGCTATCACGGTTCCTATGCGTTCGTCATGGCGGTACTGCCGGCAGTCCTGTTCCTTGCGCTGTGGAAGGCCGCAAGCCCCGCCTATGTGGAGAATGCGGTCTGGAACAGCCTGCCGGAACAGGTGCGAACTGCCCCCGACAGCAACAAATCGTTGCTCATGGGCATGGTGAACAGCATCGGCCAAGGCGTGCGCCGCCTGAGCCCGGCCGAACTGGAGCAGGCGAGGGCCGGCAGCGTCGATCTGCGTCAGCTGTTCGCGTCCAAGGGCGTGGCGCTTGCCTCGAGCGGCGAGCCTTACATGGTTCCGGCAGCCGTGACGCATAATGAAATGACGGACGCTTCCGCCCGCAATTCCGCGATCAGCGCGATCCTGCTGGCGCTTGCCGGTGCCGTCTACGGCCTCACCGGCATCTCGGTGCGCAGGCGCGCACGCAACAATGTTGAACGCATCATGTTGTGGGGGCTGATGGCGGCTTCCACCATCGCCATCCTGACGACGATCGGCATCGTTTTGTCGATGCTGTTCCAGACGATCTCTTTCTTCCAGTCCGTGCCGCTGTCGAATTTCTTCTTCGGAACCGTATGGGACCCGCGTTTCGCGGCGGCTGGATCGGGTGGTGCGACAGGGCAGTTCGGGCTTGTCCCACTGCTTGCCGGCACGCTCTATATCGCCCTGGTGGCGATGCTGTTTGCCGTGCCGATCGGCCTGTTTGCCGCCATCTACATGGCAGAATATGCCTCCAGGCGGGTGCGTTCGATTGTCAAGCCGGTGCTGGAGGTCCTCGCCGGCATTCCCACCATCGTCTACGGTATCTTCGCACTCGCCACCGTCGGCCCCTTCCTGCGCGACCTCAGCGCGGCCCTTGCGGGCGGCCAGCCCTTCATCCTGGCGCAGAGCGTGCTGACGGCGGGCCTGGTCATGGGCATCATGCTCATTCCCTTCGTCTCCTCGCTATCCGACGACATCATCACGGCCGTTCCGCGCGCCATGCATGACGGCTCGCTCGGGCTTGGCGCGACGCGATCGGAGACGATGCGCCGGGTGATCCTGCCGGCAGCACTTCCGGGCATCGTCGGCGCGCTGCTGCTCACCGCCTCGCGCGCCATCGGCGAAACCATGATCGTGGTGCTGGCGGCTGGCGTGGCCGCCAACCTCACCATCAATCCGGGCGAGGCGATGACCACGATCACCGTCAAGATCGTCAACCAGCTCACCGGCGATCTGGAATTCACCTCGCCGCAGACGCTGGTCGCCTTCGCGCTCGGCATCACGTTGTTTGCGATCACGCTCGCCATGAACGTGTTCGCCCTCTACATCGTCCGCAAATATCGGGAACAGTACGAATGACCGATCTGTCGATCTCGACGGGCACGGCAATGCCGCGCGCAAGGCGCGATATCGGCCTGAAGCGGCGCTATGCGGCTGAAGCCCGCTTCCGCTTCTACGGGGTATTTGCCATCGCGCTCGGCATCTTCTTCCTGCTGGCGCTGCTGTTTACGGTGTTCAAGGGCGGCTATACCGCGTTCTGGCAGACCTCGATCAACCTGCCTATCACCTTCGATGCCGAGATCCTCGACCCCGACAACCAGCGGGCAACCGACCCCGGCAAGCTGCTCACGGCGAATTACACCGTGCTGGCACGCAACGCACTGGCCCAAAAGCTCGGAATCGATGTCGAGGACGAGGCCAACCGCGCCGACCTCAGGCTGCTTTCCGGCATGATCTCGCAGGGTGTCCGGACCCAGTTGCGTGACATCGTGGCAGCCGATCCTTCGGTGATCGGCACGACCCGGGACGTGTGGGTTCTTGCGGCGGCCGATGTCGATTCCGCCCACAAGGGCCAGATCGACCTGTCGGTGCCGGAAGCACGGCGCAAGGTCAAGGACCAGCAGGTCGAGTGGATGAACAGGCTCTCGGACGAGGGCGTCATGGTCGAGCGTTTCAATCGCGGCCTGTTCACGAATGGCGCCTCCAGCCGGCCGGAGACCGCCGGCATGGGCGTCGCGCTCATCGGTTCGCTCTACATGATGCTGATCGTGCTGGTGCTGTCACTGCCCATCGGCGTTGCCGCCTCGATCTATCTCGAGGAATTCGCGCCCAAGAACCGGATGACCGACCTGATCGAGGTCAACATCAACAATCTGGCGGCGGTGCCCTCGATCGTGTTCGGTCTGCTCGGCCTTGCCGTCTTCATCAACTTTGCCGGCCTGCCGCGTTCGGCCTCGCTTGTCGGCGGGCTGGTGCTGACATTGATGACGCTGCCCACCATCATCATCGCGACGCGCGCGGCGCTGAAGGCCGTGCCGCCTTCGATCCGCTCGGCCGCGCTCGGTGTCGGCGCCTCCAGGATGCAGATGGTGTTCCACCATGTGCTGCCTCTGGCCGCCCCCGGCATCCTGACCGGAACCATCATCGGCCTGGCGCAGGCGCTGGGTGAAACGGCACCGCTGCTCTTGATCGGCATGGTGGCCTTCGTCGCCAACTATCCGGCGACGCCGATGGACCCGGCAACCGCGCTTCCGGTGCAGATATTCATGTGGGCGAACGAAGCGGAGCGCGCTTTCGTGGAGCGGACGTCCGGCGCCATCATCATCCTGCTTCTGTTCCTGGCAGCGATGAATTTTGCCGCCATCATTCTGCGCCGTCGGTTCGAACGCCGGTGGTAAAGGGGTATAAGGATATGAACATGCTGACGGATGTTGCGATGGAACAGAAACTCGCGCCGACACAGGATCAACAGACGATCAAGATCCAGGGCCGGGAGGTTTGCGTCCACTATGGCGAGAAGCAGGCGCTGTTCGGCGTCAATCTCGACGTGCGCGAAAACCAGGTGACCGCGCTGATCGGGCCTTCAGGCTGCGGCAAGTCCACTTTCCTGCGCTGTCTCAACCGCATGAACGACACGATCGACAATGCGCGCGTCACCGGCGCGATCACCCTCGACGGCGAGGACATCTACGACAAGGCGATCGATGTCGTGGAACTGAGGGCGCGCGTGGGCATGGTGTTCCAGAAGCCCAACCCGTTTCCCAAGTCGATCTATGAGAATGTCGCCTACGGTCCGCGCATCCACGGCCTGGCGAAGAAGAAGGCCGATCTCGACGAGATCGTCGAGACCAGCCTGAAGAAGGCGGCGATCTGGAACGAGGTGAAGGATCGGCTGCACGAGGCCGGCACCGGGCTTTCCGGTGGCCAACAGCAGCGCCTGTGCATCGCACGCGCCATCGCGGTATCGCCCGAAGTGATCCTGATGGACGAGCCGTGCTCGGCACTCGACCCGATCGCCACCGCAAGGGTGGAGGAACTGATCGACGAACTGCGCCAGAACTACACCATCGTCATCGTGACCCATTCTATGCAGCAGGCGGCACGCGTGTCGCAGCGCACGGCGATGTTCCATCTCGGCTATCTGGTCGAGGAGGGCGACACCGACAAGATGTTCACCAACCCGGACGACAAGCGGACGCAGGACTACATCACCGGCCGGTTCGGCTGATTTCGCCAGCATGTATCCACACATAGAACCGCTTCAAGAACGGATTGCGAGGACCGATCATGGGCAATCATACCGTTACCTCATTCGATGAAGAACTGGGCGCGATCGACCAGTTGATCCGCGACATGGGCGATCTGGCCGAGACCATGGTCGACGCCTCCATAAGGGCGCTGCTCAATTCGGATGCAGCACTTTCCCAGCGCACGATCTCCGACGACGCCATCATGGATGCACGGCAGCGCGAACTGGACGACCGGGCGATCACGCTGATCGCCAAGCGCCAGCCCATGGCGCAGGATCTGCGCGCAGTGGTCGGCGCCATCCGCATGGCCGGCGATCTGGAACGCATCGGCGACCTTGCCAAGAACATCGCCAAGCGCGTCAACGCAGTCGGCGCGGGGCCGACGCCGCGCAACCTCTCGCACAGCATCGAGTCCATGTCGGGCCTGGTGCTGGCGCAGATCCGCGGCGTGGTTGAGAAATATGTCTCCCGTCAGGCAGAAGATCTCAAGGCGCTGCGCGCCGCCGACGAGCAGATCGACGTCAAATATACATCCGTGTTCCGCGAACTCCTGACCTATATGATGGAGGACCCGCGCAATATCACCGCCTGCACGCATCTTTTGTTCTGCGCCAAGAACCTGGAGCGTATCGGCGACCACGTCACCAACATCGCGGAAAACGCCTATTATGTGATGACGGGCGAGCAATTGCCGCCGAACCGCCCGAAGCTCGACGAAACCTCAGTGACGGCGCCGGCCTGAGGCCGGGATTGGACGTGAAGGTATGATTTCCCCCAAGATCATGGTGGTCGAGGACGAGGAGCCGCTGGGCGTCCTGCTTCGCTACAATCTGGAATCGGAAGGCTATCAGGTCGAGGTCATTACACGGGGCGACGAAGCCGAAATCAGGTTGCAGGAGAATGTGCCCGATCTCCTGGTGCTGGACTGGATGCTGCCGGCGGTGTCCGGCATCGAACTGTGCCGCCGCCTGCGGATGCGCCCCGAGACGGAGCGCCTGCCGGTGATCATGCTGACGGCGCGCGGCGAAGAAAGCGACCGCGTGCGCGGGCTTTCGACCGGCGCGGACGACTATCTGGTCAAGCCGTTCTCGACGCCGGAATTCATGGCGCGGGTGAAGGCGCTGCTGCGCCGTGCCAAGCCGGAGGTGCTTTCCAGCGTGCTCAAGGTCGGCGACATCGTGCTCGACCGCGAGGCGCACCGCGTCTATCGCCGCAAGAGCGAGATCAAGCTGGGGCCGACGGAATTCCGCCTGCTCGAATTCATGATGCGGCATCCCGGACGCGTGTTTTCGCGCAGCCAGCTCCTCGACAATGTCTGGGGCGAGACGATCTATATCGACGAGCGCACCGTGGACGTGCATGTCGGGCGCCTGCGCAAGGCGGTCAACAATGGCCGCATGCCCGATGTCATCCGGACCATCCGCGGCTCAGGCTACGCCATCCGCGAAGATTAGACTTTTCACATCACACCCGGTGCGAAGATCTCCTGGTCGAGATAAGTCAGCGCGCGCATGGTGCAGCCCTCGCGGATCAGCGGTAATTCGTTAGGCTCGATGTCGAAGGAGATCGCATTGCTGTGCTGGCCGCCGGCGGTGCGGCCGATTGCATCGCGCAGCGGCGGTTCGATGAGGTCGAAGGCCGCCGCCCCGATGCCGACGATTGCGACGGGCGCAGGATCGATCAAGGCAAACAGGCTGCCGAGGCCGAAGCCGATCGCCTCGCCGGCCTTGCGGAATGCCGCGCGCTCGGGGCCGTCGGCGGCACGGCCGAGATCGGCGAGCGCCTTCATGTCCTCATCGGTGATGTCGGCCTGCGGCGTGTCGTTCTCGCTGGTCTGGCGCGCATTGCGCCAGATGGCGTTGTTGCCGGCATAGGCCTCGATGCACCCATGCTGGCCGCAGCGGCAGAGCGCGCCGTCGGGACGGTGGACCATATGGCCGAATTCGCAGCCTGACGATTGCGTGCCGGTAAACAGCTCGCCCTTGAGCATCATGCCCATGCCGATGCCGTGGGAAAGCAGCACGGCGATGAAATCGCTGCGATAGCGCGCCGGATCACGCCAGCGCAGCGCGACGGCGATCATGTTGCAGTCATTATCCAGCGTGACGGGAATGCCGGTTTCCTGCTCCAGATAGTCGGCGAAACCGATATTCGCGTGGGGTGTGATCGGCGACCACAGCATGGTGCGGGCGGCCGCGTCCGTCGTGCCCTGCACGGCCATGCCGATCCTGAGCACGCGCACGCCGCTTTTCCTGCGCAGTTCGATCTGGCGCTTCACCATCGCGATACATTCGCCGACCAGGTCGGCCCGCGACACGGCCAGTGTTTCGAGCTTGCGGCTTTCCTCCGAGACGATGCCCCCGGCATAGTCGATGACGGCCACCGACAGGAAATTGAGCGACAGCACCACGGCGACAATCTCGGCTGCCGCGGCATTGAGGCCGAGCGCGACCTGCGGCCGCCCACGCTTTTGCGATGCCGCTTCCGTCCGGCTGGTCTCGATCAATATGCCTTCGGCGATCAGGTCGGCTGAGATGGCGGAGATCGTCGAGTGGCTGAGTCCGGTCGCGGCGGCGATCTCCGTGCGCGAGGGCTGGCATGACCTGCGCACCGCCGAAATGACCAGTGCGCGGTTGCGCTTGCGCAGATCGTCGTGACGGATCGCGACAGTCATGTTTTCCGTTCCTCCCACGCGGCATCCCATCCCGTGTTCGACGGGACCGGTCAACCGGTTGCGGAAGATATTGACAGAAGTCCCGGCATCGGTCATTCTTTTTTTCGAGGCTCGAAAAAAAGCTTCCGTAAAGACTTTTAGTCAGTGCGCCCCCGGGCGCCAGGGAGGAAATCATGAGGAAATTTGCTACCGCCATGATGGCGGGCGTTGCACTGTCGCTGACGCTCGCGAATGTCGCGCATGCGAAGGACAAGATCGTCGGCGTTTCCTGGTCGAACTTCCAGGAGGAGCGCTGGAAAACTGACGAGGCGGCCATCAAGGCGGCGCTTGAGGCTTCGGGCGACAAGTATATTTCGGCAGATGCCCAGTCTTCGGCTGCCAAGCAGCTTACCGACGTGGAAAGCCTGATCGCGCAGGGCGCCAATGCATTGATCATCCTTGCCCAGGATTCGAGCGCCATCGCACCGGCGGTGGAGAAGGCCGTTGCCGAGGGCATTCCGGTCGTCGGCTACGACCGCCTGATCGAGAACGCGGATGCCTTCTACCTGACCTTCGACAACAAGGAGGTCGGCCGCCTGCAGGCGAAGGCGGTCTTCGACGTCAAGCCGGAAGGCAACTACGTCTTCATTAAGGGCAATGGCGCGGACCCGAATGCCGACTTCCTGTTTGCCGGCCAGATGGAAGTGCTCAAGGAGGCGATCGATTCCGGCAAGATCAAGAATGTCGGCGAAGCCTATACGGATGGCTGGCTGCCGGCCAATGCCCAGAAGAACATGGAGCAGTTCCTGACCGCCAATAACAACGAGGTCGACGCCGTTGTCGCTTCCAACGACGGCACGGCCGGCGGCGCGATTGCCGCGCTCGACGCGCAGGGCCTTGCCGGCTCCGTTCCGGTTTCCGGCCAGGACGCGGATCATGCCGCGCTCAACCGGATCGCTCTGGGCACCCAGACCGTTTCGGTGTGGAAGGATTCGCGCGAACTCGGCAAGGCGGCGGCCGAGATCGCCGCCCAGCTTGCGGAAGGTACGGCGCTCGACGCCGTTCCCGATGCGGTGAAGTTCAATGGCGGCCCGGCCGGGATCGAGATGAATTCCGTGTTCCTGAAGCCGGTTCCGATCACCAAGGACAATCTCAACCTCGTCATCGATGCAGGATGGGTGTCCAAGGAAGTGGTCTGCCAGGGCGTGGCGGCAGGGTCGGTCCCCGCCTGCGACTGAGGCCGGCACAATCGATCGGCGTGTCGCACACAGACCTCTGCGGCACGCCGGCGCTGCCCATGGCCGGCCACGCCTGTGGCCGTGTGCCTGATTACTAGAGCATGTCTCCCGAAAGTGGGAACCGGTTTCGGGAAAAAGACATGCGCAAAGACAAAGGCCTAAAGCGCGACAAGCGAATCTGAAAGATCGCGCCGCGCTTTAGGCGGTCCGCAATGGAAACCGGTTTCCGCTCATCCTGAAAGGTTCTAGGATGAGGCGACGCATCGGCACGGACCAGCAGCCCCCAGGGAGGAAGTCATGACCGAGGTGACATCGAACGCACCCTTGGAGGGCGCGCGGGCGTCTGAGCTTGGCGCCGTCGCCCGATTCCTCAAGGCAACCGAACTCGACACCCGCATGTTGGGAATGGTCGGCGCGCTGCTGGTCATCTGGATCGGCTTCCACATCCTGTCGAACGGGCTTTTCCTGACACCGCGCAATTTGTGGAACCTGTCGGTGCAGTCGTCCTCGGTCGCGGTCATGGCGACCGGCATGGTGCTGGTCATCGTCACGCGCAATATCGACCTGTCGGTGGGTTCGCTGCTCGGTTTCGTCGGCATGATCATGGGCGTGACCCAGGCGATACTCCTGCCACGTGTCGTGGGGCTTCCGCTCGGTGACCCGACGATCTGGATCATCGCGCTTGCGGCCGGCTTGACCGTAGGGTTGATCATCGGCGCGCTCCAGGGCTTCCTGATCGCCTATCTGACGATCCCGTCCTTCATCGTCACGCTTGGCGGCCTCCTGGTGTGGCGCGGTGCCGCCTGGTGGGTGACCAGCGGCCAGACCGTGGCGCCGATGGATGCGACGTTCCGGCTGATGGGTGGCGGGCCGGGAGGATCGATCGGCGCGACCTGGAGCTGGGTCGTGGGGCTGGTCGCCTGTGTGGCGGTGATATTGATGCTGCTGTCGGGCCGCTCCCAGCGCAAACGCTTCAAATTCCCGTTGCGGCCGGTGTGGGCGGAAGTGTTCCTCGGCGTCCTGGTTTCCGGCGTCATCCTCGGCGCGGTCTGGGTGGCCAATTCCTATCCGTGGCCGGCCGGCACCGTGCGCAGATATGCCGAGGCCAACAACATCACCATTCCGGAAGGCGGGTTGTTCATCTCGCACGGCATAGCCGTTCCGGTGCTGATGGCGGTCGCCGCCGGCATCATCATGACTTTCATAACCACCCGCACCCGGTTCGGCCGTTACGTCTTCGCCATCGGCGGCAATCCCGAGGCGGCCGAACTTGCCGGCATCAATACGCGCTGGGTGACGATGAAGGTGTTCATGCTCATGGGCCTGCTCGCCTCCTTCAGCGCGGCGATCTCGACGGCGCGGCTCAACGCCTCGACCAATGCGCAGGGAACGCTCGACGAGCTCCTGGTGATCGCGGCGGCGGTGATCGGCGGCACGTCGCTTGCTGGCGGTGTCGGCACGGTTGCCGGGGCCATGCTCGGTGCGGTGCTGATGCAGTCGCTGCAATCGGGCATGGTTCTGCTCGGCGTCGACACCCCGCTCCAGAACATCGTGGTCGGCATCGTGCTGGTCGTCGCCGTCTGGCTCGACACGCTCTACCGGCGCCGGGCCCAGTGAAAGGGGAGCAAGTGATGGACCAGACACGTATCCCGCTCGTCGACATGCAGAATATCTCGATCGCCTTTGGCGGCATCCGCGCCGTCGACGATGCCTCGGTCGATCTCCATGCCGGCGAGGTCGTCGCCCTGCTCGGCCACAATGGCGCGGGCAAGTCGACGCTGATTAAGATCCTCTCCGGTGCCTACAGGCGCGATGCCGGCACGATCTTCGTCAATGGCGAGGAGGCGCAGATCACCAATCCGCGCGACGCCAAGAAATACGGTATCGAGACGATCTACCAGACGCTGGCGCTCGCCGACAATGTTGATGCGGCGGCGAACCTGTTCCTTGGCCGCGAATTGCGCACCGCATGGGGCACGCTCGACGATGTCGCCATGGAGGCCGAGGCGCGCAAGGTGATGGGGCGGCTCAATCCGCGCTTCCAGCGCTTCAAGGACCCCGTCGTCAAGCTTTCGGGCGGGCAGCGCCAATCCGTCGCGATCGCCCGCGCCATCCTGTTCAACGCGCGCATCCTGATCATGGACGAGCCGACGGCAGCGCTTGGCCCGCAGGAGACCGCGCAGGTCGGCGAACTGGTCAAGCAACTCAAGGCCGATGGCATCGGTATCTTCCTCATCAGCCACGATATCCATGACGTGTTCGACCTCGCCGACCGTGTCTGCGTGATGAAGAACGGGCAGGTCGTGGGCACGGCGTGCACGCAGGATGTCACCAAGGATGAGGTGCTGGGCATGATCATCCTTGGCAAATGCCCACCCGGCGCCATCCCCGGGCCGGGCGCCATGGCTGTAGCCGCCTGACATAGCCTGCGGATGCAGCTTGTGGTTGATGCGGGGCCATTGGTCCGATATGGCCATTGCATTCGCTTCACCACCCGATAAGAAATGTCGGGATGAGCAACAGGCAGAACTGGTCCTTGAGAAAGTTCCTTTCCGTCGCGGTCTTCCTCGCGGTTGCCCTGGCGAGCATCGCCATGGCCAGTTTCGCCTATTTCGCGGCGCAGCAAGCGGCGCGCTTCAAGTTCGAGGCGACCGTGGACGATGCCATCAACCGCATCGAGGGGCGTCTGGACCTGCATCTCTCGCTGCTGCGCTCCACCCAGGCCTTGTTCGATGCGCGCCAGGGGCAGGTCTCGCGTGCGGAATTCAAGTCCTTCTTCGATGCGCTCGACATAGCGAATAATTTCAAGGGCTTGCGTGGCGTCGGATATCTCGGGCTGGTCCGGCGCGGCGACGAAGCGGCGATCGAGCGCGAGATAGCGTCCATCCATGGCAGCGCACGGCCGATCTTTCCCGAATCGGAGCAGGAGTGGCGGACGCCGGTCATTCTCTACGAGCCGCTCGACCAGACCGATCCCTCGGGCATCGGCTTCGACATGTTCACCGAGCCGGCACGCAGGTCCGCCATAGAAATGGCACTGGCGAGCGGCACGCCGAAAGCGACGTCCCGGATCGTTCTTGGGCAGGAGGGCACGGGCAACCAGCAGGTCCCCGGCTTCCTGGTGTTTGCCAGCGTCGGGAAGAGGGTGGATGGGGTCATCCAGGGTCCGGGCCCGTATTCGAATGTGGTCGGCCTGGTCTATGTGGCCTTTCGCACCGGGGACCTGTTCCAGGCTGCCCTTGGATCGGCGCCGCGCCTGCCGGTCAACGCGGAGGTTTTCGATGGTACGGTCTCCGACGACAACCTCTTTTACCGGACGCCTGCAACTCCCGATCCGGCCTATGGCGATGAGTTCCGCATAACCCGAAACGTCGTCCTGGCCGGGCGGGCCTGGACCATCCGTTTCCGGCCGACCGAGGCCTTTTCCGAACCCTCTTCGCCGGCCATCCCGGTGATGCTGGGGCTGTTCGGCCTGTTGCTTGCCGGGGCGATCGCGCTCGTGGCGCGCTATCAGGAGCGGGCCTATACGGCTGTTTCGCGCCTGCATGAAACCACCGAAAAGAGCCTTTTGGAAAAGGACTTGATGCTTCAGGAAATGAAGCATCGCATAAAGAACTCCATTACCAGGGTTCTGGCGATGGCGCGGCAGACCGCAGCGCATGCGACCGATGTCGAGGAATTCTCTTCGTCTTTCGCTGCCCGGCTCCAGGCAATGGCAGCATCGCAGGACATGCTGACGCGCTCGCGCTGGCAAAAGGCCGACCTCGGCGAATTGCTGCAGATCGAGCTCGGCCAGGTCTTCGGCAAGGAATTGCCGGGCGACATGCTTTCGGGGCCGCGGGTGCTGCTGGACGAAACCACCACCCAGGCCCTCGGTCTCACTTTCCATGAACTGGCGACCAATGCGCTGAAATATGGCGAAGCCGGCAACTCGGTGGCAGCCCTCAAGGTTCGATGGGAAGTGCGCGGCAAAAGAAGCGAGAAGCGCCTTCACCTGACCTGGACGGAGAGCGGCAACAAGGCCATCGAAGCGCCGGAAAAGACGGGATTCGGAACCAAGCTGATCGATATGAACATCACCCGCGAGCTCTTCGGCACGATCAAGCGGGACTATCGCGTCGGCGGGCTGGTCGTCAAAATCGAGATACCGCTCAGCCCGATGGCACGAAAGAAAAAGTAGCGTCCGCTACATAGCAGCGCTTCAGAGCTCGACGATCGATTTGAAGCCGCCATAGATCATGCGCTTGCCGTCGAAGGGCATGTCCGTAGGGCTTTGCGCCTTGAGGCGAGGATCGGCCATCTTGCATTGGGGATGAGCGCGCGTAACGGCCGATCACTGCCGAGGTTCCATCACTTCAAGGGTCATTCCGCGCCGATATTTCTTTCCGTCGGATTGGACGCGACGACGAGTTCCGGCCCAATGGAGGCTTCAAGCGTGCCGTCGGGCCTGATGTCCCATGTCAGCACGGCGTCCTCTTCTTCCATTGCCGGATCGACATAGACGCATTGGGTGAACACACGCGGTTTCATGCCGGCAAACTGGCGAGCCGTTTCGTCCAGCACGTCCTCGCATTCCTCGGTCGTCTCGTAGATCGGTACCGGAGCGGGCAGTTCCTTACACTCCTTGAGATCACCGGAGCATCCAATTATCAGCAACAGTGCAGCTATGTGTTCCATGGCTGTGTCCTCTCGCCATGGAAACGAATTCCTGGGGCACAAGGTTCCCTGAATTGCGCAGGGTAAGCCTCAGTCGAGCTCGAAATTGCCGCTTGGAACCAGAAGCCGATATTGCAGCCGGTTGCCCTCGATGGTGAGCGTGGCTGCACCGTTGAGGGAACGAGGCACGACGCGCTCCAGGGCGACGCTGCCGAAACGCTTTTCGCCTGGATTGCCGGACTGGGCGCCGATCAGTTCCGTCCAGACCAGGGACAGTGCCGGGTGGTCGGAAGGATGATCTTCGAGTTGGGCCACGACGGTGATCGCCCCGCCCGGCCGTGCCAGGGCGCCGTAGCTCATGGAGTTCACCGCCAGTTCGTGCATGGCCAGGCCGATATGCAGCGCGGCATTGGGATTGAGATAGGGATTGACGCCCTCGAAAAGCACCGAATTGTCCGTCTGCGAGCCATAGCGGGCGACCTGGCCGACCACCAGTTCCTGCAGATCGGCGCCACGCCAGTTCGACGAGGTCACCAGATCCTGGGAGGAGGCGAGCGATTGCAGGCGTCCGTGAAAGCGCGCCAGGAAATTGTCTATCGTCCCGGAATACCGGCCGGTCTGTGTGGCGATGCTCTGGATGATGGCAAGCAGGTTCTTGGAACGATGGGTGAGTTCGCGCAGCAGCGTCTTCAGGGTCTGCTCGCGCCGCTTGCTCTCGGTGCGGTCCACCGCAGTCGTCACGATGCCCTGGACTGCACCGTCGGGAGCCTGATCCGCGTCGATCCACACATCGAACCAGAGCGGCTCACCGTGGTGCGGGATGCTGACCTCGATGCGCTCGGGTTGAAGCGATGCCAGGACCCTGCGTTTTGCTGCCAATACAAGCTCTGCCTGAGCCTCGGGCAGGAAATCGCTATCAGTCTTGCCGAGAACTTCCTCGACCGACCAGGTTGCC
>JBARWP010000563.1:0-2245 GCA_049646905.1 Pseudaminobacter sp.
GGGTTTCTTCGGTCGGCGCGCCGGGCAGGAACATCTGGCGCGCCTCGTCCCAGTCGAGCTTGCCCTTGGTGTGCGAGAACAGATGGACGCTCGGCGTCCAGCCGCCGCACATCAGCACCGTGTCGCAGGCGATCACGCGCGCGCCGCCGACCTTGCCGTTCGTGCCCACGGGATTGACCCGCACCGCCGAAACCCGCAGCCGGCCTTTGGTTCCAGTCGCCGTCCAGCCGGTCAGCACCTCGATGCCATGGGCTTTGGCGAGCCGGACGAGATGGTCCGAAACGGACGGGCGGATATCGACGATGGCCGCAACCTTCACGCCGGCTTCGGCGAGATCGATCGCCGCAAGCCAGGCGGAATCGTGCGAGGTGACGACCACGGCGCGGTTGCCCGCCTTCACGCCATAGCGGTTGAGATAGGTGCGCGCGGCCCCCGCCAGCATGACGCCGGGGCGGTCGTTGCCGTCGAACACCAGCGGCTTTTCGATCGAGCCCTGCGCCAGCACCACCTGCTTGGCGCGCACGCGCCACATGCGCTCGCGCGGCGCGCCTTCCGGCAGTGTCTCGAGATGGTCGGTCAGGCGCTGGCACAGGCCGAGGAAATTCTCGTGATAATAGCCGATGGCCGTGGTGCGGGTGAGCACGGTGACGTTCTTCAGCGCGGCAAGCTCGTCGCTCGCGTGCTTCAGCCACTGCCAAGCCGGCTGCCCGTCTATGCCTGTATCCGGCTCCGACAGCAGCGAGCCGCCAAGCTCCGCCTGCTCGTCCACCAGAATGACCTTGGCGCCGCTGCGGCCGGCTTCAAGCGCTGCCGCGAGCCCGGCCGGGCCGGAGCCGACCACCAGCACGTCGCAATGGGCATAGCGGCTGGCATAGGTGTCGGGGTCCGGCAGCGACGGCGACTTGCCGAGACCGGCGGCACCACGGATGAAGGGCTCGTAGACCTTGTTCCAGAAGCTCTTCGGCCACATGAAGGTCTTGTAGTAGAAGCCGGCCGAAAACAGCATGTAGAACGCGTCGTTGATCGCGCCGACATCGCGCTTAAGCGAGGGCCAATGGTTCTGGCTGACCGTGCTCAGCCCCTCGAAAACCTCCAGCACGGTGGCGCGGGTGTTGGGCTCCGAGCGGCCGGCGCCACGGCTGACGCCGACCAGCGCGTTCGGCTCTTCCGAGCCTGCAGACAGGATGCCGCGCGGCCGATGATATTTGAACGAGCGGCCGACCAGATGAACGCCATTGGCGAGCAAGGCGGAGGCGAGCGTATCGCCCTGGCGGCCCTCGAAACGCTGGCCATTGAAGGTGAAGCGGACCGGCTTGCCGTGATCGACCCGGCCCTTTGCGGCTATGCGATGGGTGCTCATGAACGTGCCTTCCCGATCTCGGCTTCGCTCGGACGCGGCAAGCCGGCCTTGTAGGTCATGGCAAATTTGTCGCTGACGGTGTCGCGCACCGCGTTGAAGAAGCGGCCGCAGCCATGGACATGGCGCCAGCGCTCGAAATGGGTGCCGCGCGGATTTGAGCGGATGAACAGATGGTCCTTCCACTGCTCGTCGCTCAGCGCCGAAGGGTCCTGTGGGCGGGCGATATGCGCCTCGCCGGCATAGGCGAATTCGACTTCGGGCCGCTCGGCGGCGCAATAGGGGCAGCGTATCAGCAGCATTGGCGCGTCTCCCTCAGAGCATGTTGCAGCCAAGTGGAATCACTTGGCGTCGCATACATGCGGCAAAATCAATTAGATAGACCATGATGTCGTCCGAAAACCGGTACCCACTTTTCGGCATCATGGTCTAGTGCGCGACGGCGGCGGCGGCAGCCTCGTCGATCAGCCGCCCGGTGGTGAAGCGCTCCAGCGTGTAGGGCGCATTGATCGGGTGCGGTTCGCCCCGCGCGATGGTGTGGGCAAAGACATGCGCCGAACCCGGCGTTGCCTTGAAGCCGCCGGTGCCCCAGCCGCAATTGACATAGAGGCCTTCGACCGGCGTCTTGCCGATGATCGGCGAGCGGTCGGGCGTGACATCGACGATGCCGCCCCATTTGCGCAGCATGCGCATGCGCGTGAAGATCGGGAACACCTCGCAGATCGCCGAGACCGTATGCTCGATCAGATGCATGCCGCCACGCTGGCTGTAGGAAACATACTGGTCGGTGCCCGAACCGATGACCAGTTCGCCCTTGTCGGACTGGCTGATATAGGCATGCACCGTGTTGGACATGACCACGCAGGGGAAGACCGGCTTGACCGGCTC
>JBARWP010000564.1:0-7267 GCA_049646905.1 Pseudaminobacter sp.
ACGAAAAACCATCGAATATCGGCGCTTGCAGCACCGCAAGCTCGCAGCCTAACATCAAATCCCAGACGAGGCCCGCTCTCCGCTAGTCTACGCCCCAATCTGCGCCAAATGTTCTGACGACGGACACGCCTTGAACTGGCCGACCGCGAGCGCGAGAACAGTGAGGTCCGGGCCGAGCGTCAGTTCCAGCGTCGCTATCCGATTGCCGTTCTCCCGCATCGACAGGATTTGTGTATCTCCGCGGCGGCAGATTGCGTAATAGCCGCCGACACAGTGATCGAGGACACGGCCTTCCTCGACGAGATCTGCTGCCGACGACAGGACAACGAGTTGATAGCTGCCGCAGGCAGAGCGCCAGGGCGCGCACAGGTCTGGCCAGCCCGGCCGCTCGGCCGTATGTTCATGACGCAGGGCCGAGAGCGTCGCAACGCGGCGGTGCCACAGGCCGACAGCCTGCTGGAACGCTTTCGGCTTGCGCGCTCCGATGATCGCATGACGGAGTGCTGCAATCATTCGCTGACGCACCAGCCCGCCGCCTTTTCTGATGTCGACCTCAATGCTCCGGGCGAAGGAGACGACGTGGCGGGATGGCGCGAAACCTCCAAGGCGGACGCGCTCGGCGACCAGCGGGCGCAAAAGATCTTCGCGCATGGCGTTGATGGCGTCGGTTATGCCGTCCTTGTAGAAACCGAAATAGTCGGGCCTCACGACATGCTGGCGAGGCTCCTTGACCCAGGGCGAGCCTGCCCATGCATTGGCTTCACCGGGCCGCCCGCCGCCGGGCCATTCGTGCAATGGGGTCTCATGGGTCTTGAGCTCCTCGATGGCGACGTGGAAGTCGGTCGGAGACTCGATCGAATGGCGAAGATGGCGGCCATTGCGCAATGAGCGCAGTTCGGCAGCGCTCAGACCGTGGCGTTCCATGAGGACGGGGGCCAGCGGGAGGCCGGCATCGATAATTCCGGTGACGTCATCAGCGCGCAATGTTCCGGACAACACGCCATAGACGGTCATCGCCTGCCGACGGCGCGTGAGCACAACGGCGCGCTCCTCCCCGCCGTTTGTTTCCGGCGCCAGCAGCCACGCGGCGACCGCGCCGAGACCATGACGCGGGAAGACACCCTCGGGCAGATCACGCGCAAGGATATTACCCATATGGGTCTGGGCGAGGGCGCGGGAGCGTTCCGACAAGGTTTTGATCGCCGTAGCAATGACCTCGGCGGCGGAAGTCAGATCCTGCCAGTTGGCGTCGCTCGACAGGAGCGCGATGCTCATATCCGAAAACCCGTGCTTCTCCACCCAGTCCCCGAAGGAGGGACTGCTTTCGGGCCGTGGGGAGGAAGCATGGTCCGTCGCTATCTCCGCGATCATTTGGACCAGCCCTACAGCGAGCGAATCTTTTTTCACCGACGGTGTTGTGCGGATATCGGCATCAAGACGCCCGTCGATGGCGCGGACCGTCATCCTGATCTCGGCCAGCGCGACGATGGTCGCAAAGTCCGAAAGTTGGGCCGGACGCTCCTCGATCCTGGCACAAGCGGCGACAAGCCGGCGGCTGGCTACATCCTTCAGGTGGAACCAGGATTGGCTGCTCATGGCGCAATCTCCCCGAGCAGAACCTGAACCGTGACGGCAAGCGAGCCATCGTCCTCGTCGTCGATCAGGTCATCATCGACGAATTGATCCTCACCATCGTCGTCGCCATAATCACCGTCTTCGCGATAGGACATATCGCAGTCGATGGTCAGCTCTTCCTCATCCTCGAAAGGACGGACATAGACCGAGCCGTATCCGCCTTCATCATTGACCCAGTCGCCCTCGGGCGCATCGGCGACGATGTTTTCAAGCAGTTCCGGCAAATGCCGGGTCTCGCCGCGATCGCTGATGAAGATCGGAATATCCGGCAGATCATGCGCTTGAGGATCGTTCCTATAGGTGACACGTTCAAGCGTCGTTTCACCGGAATCACCACCGCCACTGAGCGAATATTCGATCTCGGTGATCTGGAGGGCGCGCAGGATCGCACCCAGCCGCTCCGCCATTTCCATTGTCTTACCCTTCCCTCAGGTGTTGAACACACCTTCGGGCGGGCCGCCTCTCCGTCCGGCCGGGTCAAGGGCCGGCTTTAGCCGGGCGAAGCTTCACCCTTGACGCGGCCGGCGGGCATGCGGCAGGCCACTTTCCTCCGCTCTTTTATTACCCATCCCTCACCTCTCCGCGCAGGGCGTCGTTCCAGTCGTCGGCCGGCGGGGTCAGCCGCAACCAGTCGCAGCCAGTCTCCACGGCAATGTCTCGCAAACGTTCAGCAAACACGGTCCCTTGCGCATTGGCATCGGTCGCGGCAACGATCTGTGTGCCAGGGCGAACAGCGAGTACACGCAACGCCTCGGCTGTGGTGGGCGACCAACCGCCACCTGGACTGAGATAGAGGCTGCCTTCCCGCATGCCCTCGATGGCAGCCAGGCTCATGGCGTCGATCGCCGCCTCGGTCACGCAAAGACGAAGAGCATCGGCACGACCGAGGCGAAACAGGACCTTCGCGCCACCGGACGAAAAGCCGCGCCAATCGGGTCCACGCTCCTCCCAGCCGGTGACGGCTCCGTTGCAATTGGTATGGGCGGCCCACATGCTGCCATGCGGTCCCTCCCGCAGCATATTGGTGGAGATGGCGCGACGAATGATCTGCTCGGGCAGACCGCGTTCGTCAGCAAGATAGCGCCAGGTGGCCGAGCCCTTCCATGGTTTGCGTCGAGTGCGCCAACGCTCGGCAATGGAGATATCCGGTTCCCGATCACGGGATTCGCGCTCCAGGATGGGATGGGTGGGCACGAAGCCGACCAGGGCAGCGACCTCATGCATGGCTTCAACAAACCGCACGCCATGCAAATATTCGACGAGCCTGAAGACGTCGCCCTTGTCGTCCCCGAGCGGATCGAACCAGCCCATGCCATCGTGGATGACAATGATGATCTCGGCATCGCGGCGGTACTTCATCGCCTTGCGCGTGCTTTCCTTAAGATCGAGTGCAAACCCGTCCTGCTCCAGCACCGCGCTGCAGGGCACTTTCCCTCTCAGCTCTTCCAGATCTGCTTTTTCCATTCTTCGCGCCTGCACTTCCCATGCTCCTCTTACCCGATTCCCGCTCCCTATCCTTTCGGGGCAGATACCGGAGGCCGCGAAGCGCAAGGCGGGCAAGGGCGTAGCGGGCAACCCGGCATTTTGGAGGGGTCAGCAGGGTCGGGACCGCAGCGGCGAAGCTTCCCTTGCCTGCCGCCGCGCGCAAGCGGCACGGGACCCTCAGCGGCTCCGGCCTTCTTCCTCGGACACAATTGCGCGCAGCGTGACGATATTCATCTCCACCTCGGGCGAAAGCCGGGCCACTTCGGCTGCGACCTTGGCCCAATGGTAAAATTCAGCTTTCTCGCCACGTACCCGGGCCCGGGTCGCACGGCGCTGCGCCTCGTAATAGGCGCCAAGTTCTTCGGCAACGAGAAGGCGGCGCGCATCTTCTCGCCAACGACGTCGAAGGTAATGACGATAGGCGATCCAGCGCGTGATGACTGCGAACATGAGCGCCTTCCTTCGCATCACGGCCGGGGGGTCCTCTCGGCGAAGGCCTGCCGAAATTTCGGCTCTGCCAACTGCCGGCCCGTAAGGCAGGACCATATTCAACTATTGTGTTGCAAAGCTGCAATCCATTAAGTGGCCATGCAGCAATTGTGTTGGTGAAAAGAGGCATTAAACGTGAGCGAAACCCCCATCGATGGATCTGACAGGCTAATCGAGCTGACCGCAGATGTCGTTTCGGCCTATGTGTCGAACAATCCTGTACCTGTCGCCGAATTGCCCGGCTTGATCTCCAGGGTGTATTCGAGCCTGCTGCAGCAGACCAATGTCCCCACGGAAGTCGTACCAGAATCCCAAAAGCCCGCAGTCCCAATCAAGAAGTCGGTGACGCCGGACTACATCATCTGCCTTGAAGACGGAAAACAGTTCAAATCCCTGAAGCGCCACTTGTCGACTCACCATGGCCTCACCCCGGACGAATATCGTAAGAAATGGGGTCTGCCGGCAGACTATCCGCTGGTCGCGCCAAACTACGCCGCAGCGCGTTCCGCACTGGCAAAATCGATGGGACTAGGACGCAAGCCAAAGCCCGTCGAAGAACCACCAGCGGCTCGTGCCAGACGGAAGAGACTCGGCCTCAAATTCTCATAGGGCCTCCTTCGACCGTTCCCCAGATTGCATCGGAACACCGCGCCGCCCCATTTGCGCGCTTCAATAGATGCCGTCCTGCATGCACCATGCACCGGCGCCTCTCCGTCGCGAACGGTGAGCAGGGGCAACGGCAGTTCGAAGAGCAGACCGCCGATGACCGGCACCACCACGGCACCGATGGCGAATGTCAGGCTCTGACGGATAATCGTAGCCGTGCGGCAGGAAAGCCGGCGCGCATCGGGGTCTTCACATCATCTCCTGGTAAAGAACTGTCATCTTGCCCTTTCGCGGTTCAGTGCGGGAAGGCACGCAGGAACACCATTCATGGGTGCTGTCAGCGCAAGTCCCTGCTTGCGCAACAGCGTTATTCGCTGATCTTGCCGTCGAAATGTTCATGAGCGGCGTCGGCTTCAGCCCTGGTTGGATGAACGACACCGTCGACATGCTCGGGCGGGCTGTAGATCGTATAAAGCTTCAGCGGCTCATTGCCGGTATTCTTGACGTTATGCCGCGCTCCGGCGGGAACGATCATGGCCATATCGGACTTGATCCTGCTCACGTTGCCGTCGATCAGGATTTCGCCTTCGCCATCTTCGACGCGGAAGAACTGATCGCCGTCGTTGTGAACCTCTTCGCCGATCTCCTCGCCGGGCTGAAGCGCCATCAGGACGAGCTGCATATTCTTTGCCGTGTAAAGAACACGACGAAAATCCGTATTCCCTTCGGTCAGTTCCTCAATGTCATCGACAAATCCACGCATGATATGCTCCATTTTCCTAATTCAATGCACAAATTTTGGCTCGTTTCTTTGATCTCACTCAAGCCACCCATGATGGCCTCGCATATGGTCATGTCGCCGATACGACTTCGGCATCGGTATCTTCAATCTGTCTCTCCAGCGGCGGCGCATCTCACATCAATGCATCCGCCAGTAAGTCGAGAATTGCTGACCTGTGCAATCACGCACAGTGATCCCTTTGGTTTGGGCGGCAATTTCACCATAGTTCCCAATGTGGTTGCCGGATGAACCAGAACCAAGGCAGTACCTTGTGCATTTTTGCAAGCCTGGCTTGCCGGTTTCGCCAATCGCAATGCGGGGTCAAATCCTTAGATCAATGAGGCAGGGGACACCCCTCCCCCACTATCGAAAGGAGACCGATCATGACCCAGAAAACCATCCTGCGCAGCGATGAGCTTTCCTGCCCGTCCTGCGTGCCGAAGATCGAAAAGGCGCTCAACGCCCTTCCAGGCGTCGCAAAGGCCGAGGTGCGCTTCAACACCGGCAAGATCGAGGTCGAGCACGACCCCGCGCTATCGAGCGTTGAAGCGCTGGTCGAGGCGGTGCGCGGCACCGGCTACGAGGCGCAGCCTGCCGCCTTCTGATCGGCACTCCGCCTTTTTCGCCGCGCCGCGAGCCGGCGCGGCAGGCACGCTTTTCCGGCATGGATGAAGATGAAAGGAGCGATGAGATGAGCAATCTTGTCAGCAGGATCAAGAGCGCCTTCGTGCATCCGGCACGGCGGCGCTTCTGGCTGACGGTCGGCAGCGGCGGGTTGATCGCGGCCGGCCTTCTGGCGCGCTACGGCTTAGGCATGGTCGAGGCATGGACGGCGCTGATGGTTGCGGCGGCCTTTCTTGCCGGCTCCGACATCGCCATCCGCGCCTGGCGCTCGCTGCGTGTAAGGCATTTCAGCATCGAGCTGCTCGTCACCGTCGCGGCGGTCGGTGCGCTCATTATCGGCGAGGTCTGGGAATCGGCGGCCGTCACCTTCCTGTTCATGTTCGGCGGCTGGCTTGAGGCGCGCACCATGGGCCAGACCCGTGGCGCGCTGAAGGCGCTGCTCGATGCTGCGCCCGCAACCGCGACCGTGCTGCGCGATGGCGATGCCGTCGAGATACCGGCGCATATGGTCGAGATCGGCGAGACCGTGCTGGTCAGGGCCGGTCAGCGCATTCCGGTGGACGGCGAGGTGACCGAGGGCACCGCCGCCGTCAGCGAGGCGGCGATTACTGGTGAGCCGATGCCGGCCGAAAAAGCGCCGGGCAGCCACGTTCATGCAGGAACCATCGCCGAGAACGGGTTGCTGCGCATCCGCGCCACCAATGTTGGCGCCGACACCACCCTTGCCCGCATCATTCAGCGCGTCGAGGAAGCGCAGGAGGAAAAGGCCCCGAGCCAGCGTATGATCGAACGCTTTGCGCAATGGTATACGCCATCGATCATCGGGCTCGCGGTCGTCGCCTTCGCGGTGACGCAGGACATCCGCCTGGCGCTGACGCTGCTGGTCGTCGGCTGCCCCGGCGCGCTGGTGATCTCGACGCCGGTTTCCATCGTCGCCGGCATCGGCCGCGCGGCACGCAGCGGCATTCTCATCAAGGGTGGCCAGCATCTGGAAAGTGCTGGCCGGATCGACACGCTGGCGCTGGACAAGACCGGCACGCTGACGGAAGGCAAGCCGCAGCTTGCCTCTATCGTCGCGCTGGGTGGCGTTGCCGAGGCCGAATTGCTGCATCTGGCCGCAACCGCCGAGGCCGGATCGACCCACCCGCTCGGCCGCCCGATCGTCGAGGCCGGCCGCAAGCAGGGGCCACTCTCGACGCCTGAGGCGCTGGAGGAACATGCCGGCATGGGCCTGAGCGCCCGCATCGACGGCCGGACCATTGCCGCTGGCAACCGACGCCTGATGGATACGCTCGGCATTGCGCTGGGCCAGGAGGGCGAAGCCGCACTGGACCGTCTGCTGTCCAACGGCCAGACGCCGATCCTGGTGGCGCGTGACGGGCAGTTGATCGGACTCTTGGGCATGTCCGACATGGCCCGTGAAGGCGCGGCGGAGGCCATCGCCCGGCTGCGCGACATCGGCATAGGTCGCGTGGTCATGCTGACCGGCGACCAGCATGGCGCCGCCGAAGCCATCGCCCGCGAGGTCGGCATAGACGAGGTTCATGCCGGGCTGATGCCCGAGGACAAGCTGGAACTGATCCGCAAGATGAAGGCGGATGGCGCGCATGTCGCCATGGTCGGCGACGGCATCAACGATGCCCCCGC
>JBARWP010000565.1:0-6535 GCA_049646905.1 Pseudaminobacter sp.
CTCCTGACCCCTGGGCCGCGCAAAAGACCGGACCAGGGGTATCTCCAGCAACGCATTCTTGTCGCCGGGCCGGATGCGCCTGGTGGAGATCGGTCATGTCGGACACGCCACACTGCCAGCTAACCTCGAAAGATTTCGCCATTCTCGAAACCATGCGTGAGCGGATGGATGCAGGCGAACCTGCACTTGCCATGCTGCTCAGGCGAAAGCTTGAATCGGCCAGGGTCGTCTTCCGCGACGAGATCCCGGCCGGGGTCGTAACGCTCAACAGCCGCGTTGCCTATGCCATCGACGGGCAACCGGCGGGCAGGCATCTGGTGGTGCAGGGTGGCGGCGAGTATCTGCCCGATGACGTGCTCTCGATCCATACACTGCGCGGCCTTGGGCTGCTGGGCCTATCTGAAGGACAAGAAATCGTGGTGGAGCATCCCGCAAAAGGGCGCGAGACGCTGTTTGTCGAGCAGGTCGTATTCCAGCCCGAGGCAGATCTGCGCAGGCGCGAATGCATGCCGGCAATGGGACCCGTCGTTTCCGGCGCCGGCACGACGGCGCAGGTGGTGAGCCTGCATGCCTTCAGGCGGGCGCAGCCTCAGGCCGTGTTCGACGGGCCGGACGACGACGATCCGGGCCCGCAAGCGGCGTAGCCAGCCCGAAGTCAAAAACGATAGCGGACGCCGAGCAAGCTTGCATTGGAGCCCTCGCCCATATCACCGAAGGTGCCATCGGCACCGGAGCGGTGATGAAGCTGATAGACCAGCTCGAAATTGGGCGCCTGCCTCAACCGGAAGGACAGTTCCGGGCCGACGAAGCCGAGGAAGGACGCATCGCCGCCATAGTGGATTTCACGCTCGCGCTCGATCTCGGTCGGGCCCGTGACGGCGCTGAGCCCTATCACCAGCGCCGGCGAGATCGCCAGATCGCCGATCACCAGACCCTGGTGGCGAAGGCGCAGGCCGGCCCAGAGCTCGCCGGTGGTATCGTCATCATCGCCGAACCTCACCGCGGTCCCGATCACGCCGCCAAGCATGAAGCCGGCGCCCAGATCGGTGAAATCGCGCCCGACGGACACGCCGGCCAGGTAGTTGTCGGTGTAATCGGCGCTCACGATCGTGTTGCCGAAGGAGCCCGCGGCGAAGACGCCGCCGAACACGAGAACGTCGTTCTTCGTCGGCTGGCTGGCGGCGAAGGGGTCTTCGGTGGCGAAATAGATGAATGGCGAGCCGTCATCTGCAAAGCCGCAGACAACCGATGCCGCAAGCACCATTGCGGTGAAAACAGATCGCATTCCATGCATGATTCGGTCCCCGACTCACCCTCGATGCGTGGGGCAATTGTTCGGGCACCGAAGGCGCGAGCACAAGAGTCCTGCAGCGTGCACACTTGACCCAGGGCGATTTTTCCGGACCTGCGTCCCAAACGACACAGTCATGGCCCATTGCCCGGACCATGACCTTGGTGCGCAGATCACAAGACCCTAAAAGAACTCGATCCTAACCCGCGTAGCGGCTGAGATTGAGCACGCTAGCGTCGATCTCGGGCTTGCGCCCGGAAATGATGTCGGCGAGCACCTGGCCCGAACCGCAGGCCATCGTCCAGCCCAGCGTGCCGTGGCCGGTGTTGAGATAGAGATTGCCGTAGCGGGTGTTGCCGATGATGGGCGGGCCATCCGGCGTCATCGGCCGCAGCCCGGTCCAGAAGCTCGCCTGCTTGACCGCGCCACCATTGGGAAACAGGTCGGAAACCGAGTGCTCCAGCGTCTCGCGCCGGGCCTCGTGCAGTCTGAGGTCATAGCCCGCGATCTCGGCGGTGCCACCGACGCGGATGCGATCGCCAAGCCGAGTGATCGCGATCTTGTAGGTCTCATCCATGACGGTCGAGACCGGGGCGGCGTCGGGATCGGTGATCGGCACGGTCATGGAATAACCCTTGACCGGATAGACCGGCACCGAAAGGCCGAGCGGCTTGAGCAGGATCGGCGAATAGCTGCCGAGTGCGACCACATAGGCATCGGCCGTCAACAGGCCGGCGCTGGTGGCGACGCCGGTGATCTTGCCGTCCTCGGCGACGATCCGCTCGATCGAGACGCCGAAGCGGAAATTGACGCCCTTGCCCGCACAAAGCGCCGCAAGCCGTTCGGTGAACATCTGGCAATCGCCGGTCTCGTCATTGGGCAGGCGCAGGCCGCCGACGAATTTCTCGCGCACCGCCGCAAGCGCCGGCTCGGCGGCGATGCAGCCGTCCTGGTCGAGCACTTCGTAGGGGACGCCGAACTTCTTCAGCACCTCGACATCGCCGCCGATGCCGTGGAGCTGCTTTTGCAGCCGGAAAAGCTGCAACGTGCCCTTGCTGCGCTCGTCATAATGCATGCCGGTCAACTGGCGCAGCGCCATCAGGCAGTCGCGGCTGTATTCGGCAATCGGCACCATGCGCGCCTTATTGACCGCATAGCGGGCCGAGGTGCAGTTGCGCAGCATCTTGAACATCCACGACCACATGGCCGGATCGAACCGTGGCCGCACCACCAGCGGGCCATAGCGCATCAGAAGCCACTTGATCGCCTTGACCGGAACGCCCGGCCCCGCCCAAGGCGAGGAATAGCCGGGGGAAACCTCCCCGGCATTGGCGAAACTCGTCTCCAGCGCCGGTCCGTTCTGGCGGTCGATCACTTCGACCTCATGGCCTGCGGCTGCAAGGTAGTGGGCGGTGGTGACGCCGATGACGCCGCTTCCCAGAACCAGAACTTTCATGCGAAATGCCCCTTGAAACGTCAGTAAGCGCCTGCTGTGGGTCAGGCGCCCTTGTAAATGCGATGAAAACGGTGGCCGAGATCGGTCAGCACCTCGTAGCCGATCGTGCCGGCATGGCCGGCCACGACATCCACCGGCTGGTGCGGCCCGATGATCTCGACCAGATCGCCCGCGGCGAGCGCCCCCTCCGGCAGCGCCGAGATATCGATGATGATGCTGTCCATCGACACACGGCCGATGAAGGGCAGCCGCACCTCGCCGAAATAGGCGCCGGCAGCGGCGCGGCGATGCCAGCCATCCGCATAGCCGAGCGAAATTGTCGCTGCGCGCAGCGGCTTTTGCGTCCGGAAGGTGTGGCCGTAGCCGACGCCGACCGAGGCCGGCAAGCGGCGTGTCTGAATGACCTTGGCGGCGAGATGGACGACCGGCCGCATCGGATTGGGCCGCGAAGGCGTCGGGTTGATGCCGTAAAGCGCCGCGCCCGGCCGGGCGAGGTCGTAGTGATAGTCTGGCCCAAGGAAGATGCCCGAGGAATTGGCAAGGGAGGCCGGCGCATCCGGCAATTGCGCCCGCAGCAGGTCGAACGCCTCCTTCTGCGCCACGTTGGCAGGGTGCTCGGGCTCGTCGGCGCAGGCAAGGTGGCTCATCACCAGCCGGACGTCGATCCCGTCGAGCAGGCTCTTGTCCGCAGCGATGCGATCGACCTCTTCCGGCTCCAGGCCCAGCCTCGACATGCCGCTATCGACCTGAAGGGCTGCCGGCAAGGCCCTGCCCAGCACCCTGGCCGTGGCGCGCCACGCCGCAAGCTGTTCGAGGCTGTTGACGACCGTTGTGAGGCCGGCGGTGGCACAGGCCATCTCCGCACCCGGAGGGGTGCCGTTGAGCACGTAGACCTCCGGCCGAGGTCCCAGGGCCTGGCGCAGCACCACGCCTTCGCGGACATGGGCGACGAAGAAAGTGTCGCAGCCTTCGCCCGCGAGCACCTGTGCGACCTCGAGGGCACCGAGCCCATAGGCGTCCGCCTTGACCACGCCGGCACAGCGCACGCTGCCCAGGCGCTGTTTCAGCAGGCGATAATTGGCACGCACCGCGTCGAGATCGACCGTCAGGATCGCACCGGCCTCGGCCAGGCTCGACTCCGTAGGCTTTCGGTTGGGCGCCCTCATATCGGCAAAATGGTCCTGATTTCGCGACAAGTCCATATTGAAACGACGCAATCCTGCTTCAAATCGCCAGTTGATGCGTGATCTTTTCCGAAAAATTCAGTTTCTTCGCAGATCATGCTCGCGCGGACATCCATAGTTCGGGAATGATTGCACTGCAAGAGCCCGACTGATGCACAGATGGCTTGCCTATTGGCTCAGATGGCAAAAGAATACGCTGTTTCGGTGCCCGGCAGGTAAGCGCGCACGGGGCAGCACACCAAAGTCTCGCACCCGCGCAACAATCGAGCACGCCCGCCGCATCCAGCGGAAGCATAAGCGCAAAGCCGGCGCAAAAGATGTAAAAAATACGCCGGGATCGGCAGCTATCGTCGGCCTACAACGGGCCTGCGCCGGAAAGCGCAGGATGAAGATTTGCGGGCGACGTGGATCGACGCGCCGTCGGCCCCATGCCTAAAACAGGCGGAAGCGTCGCTGTTGCGGCTGATCCGTCTTCTCCGGCTCCACGCCGGGATCGTCCGGCAGCCTTATGGGAGCAGGCTCGTCCTGCTCCGAAACGCCATCCGGAGCCGGTTCGGTCGCATCGACCCGGTCGGGAACCGTATCGGGTGTATCGGATTTTTCGGGAGCTTCGTCGCTGGCCTGCTCGCTGTCGGAGGCGACGTCAATGATATCCTTCGGCGCCTGCTCAACCGATACAATAGGTGCCGCGATGGCCGGCCGTTCAGTGACCGTCAGTTCGTCACCCTCGTCGATCATCGGCCCCAGCCTTTCGACCGGCACCCGCCACTCGAAGGCATCCAGCCGGCCGGTCACCGGCGAAGCGGGCGCCCAATGCTCGGAAACGAAACCGTCGGCAACCCATGCCGGGTCGCGCGGGGCCCGCACCGCCCTGGCCAGCAATTGCCGCACGCGGCCCTGGTCGCCGGTCTCGGCCTCCTCGATATCGGCAAGAACTAGGTATGCGCCCTCTCGCGGCTGCATGCGGATGGCGGCCTCGGCCTCCTCGCGGGCGAGGCGGTAATCGCCGGCATCCAGGGCCGCACGCGCGACGGCAAGCGAGGATTCGGGATGGTTCTGCCGCAATGACTGCAACTTGCGCGCGCGCGCCAATCTGTCGAGCACGGCATCGGCCGGCCTTGCATGCACATAAAGTGCGGCAACTTCCGGATGCGGCTCGGCCTTCCATGCGGCCTCCAGCAGCTTGGAGCCCTTGCGGATGTCATCCTGCCGGAACACAGCCCTTGCCGCCACCAGGGCTGCAGGCGTGAAACCCGGTTCCAGCCGGTTTGCCTCCAGCGCCGCTGCCTTGGCACCGGGCAGATCATTGCCGAGAATCGACATCGCCTTTGCAGTCAGCAGCACGGCGCGACGGCGATTGGCCGCCGCAGGCTCGATCTGGCGTGCCGATTTCTGTGCATCCACCAGCTTGATTGCCGCATCCCATTCGCCGCGCTCGACCTTCTCCTCGATGGTGGCGTCGGAGGCCCAGGCAAGCTGCGGCGCCATGTCGGCGGCACGGCCGGCATAGTGGCGCGCCACCTGCCTGTCGCCCAAGCGCTCGGCCTCCAGATAGAGGCCGCGCAGGCCGAGCAGGCGCATTTCGGGATCGTCGAGCATGGCCTCGAATTTCTGCCGCGCCGTCTCGTGGTCGCCTTCGAGCAGCGAGGTCTGCGCATCCAGAAGCTGGATCAGCGGCTCCTGGTCCGAACGGATCAGCTTGGCCGCCTGCTTGTTCATCTTCCGGGCCAGTGCGGCATCGCCGGCGCCGGCAGCGATCATGCCGGTCGACAAGGACTGGTACCCACGGTCGCGCCGGCGCACGCGAAAATAGCGAGCGATCGTATAGGGGCTATTCCAGACCGCCTTGGTGACCCACCAGGCCAGCATGACGGCAGCGACCACCGCGGTGACGGCAACCGCCGCCACCATCAGGCTGACCTCGTACTGGTAGCCATTGAAGGTCACCATCATGTCGCCGGGCCGGTCGGCCAGCCAGGCAAAGCCCAGCCCGAGCGCAAATACGATGGCGAGAAAGAAAAGGATGCGGATCATCTGTCGTTTCCCGCCTCAGGCTTTCATGGCGCCGGCAACCACCTGGTCGACCAGCCGCTCGGCTTCCACCCGGGCGCGTATCTTTTCGGCAAAGGCGCTGCCGGCCGCCTTGGCCGGTTCGGGCAGGCTGTCATACTCGGCCAGCGCCTGCTCCAGATTGCCAGCCTTCACGGCAAATTCCATGCGCGCGGCCGTCTCCGGGACCCCCGCGCCCTCCACGGCGCCGATCGGCCGCACGGAAACCAGCGATTCGGCGCTGTTCAGCAGCCGATCGAAGAAACCCGCATCCTCGGCGACCGGCTTGGCGGCCGCGATCATCGCCTTCACTGCAGCATCGCTTTCGCCCAGGAGATCATTGCGGGAAACCACCCCTTGTCCGGCATAGGCGCGCAAAGACTGGATTTCCGGCGCATCGGGGACGATTGCGGCGAAGGTTTCCAGTTCCGCTTCGAACGGCGCGCCACGGTCGACGGCGGATTTGAGTGCGGAGGCCGCGATGGAAAGCGCGATCTTGGGCTGAGCTTCCTGGGCTTCGACCTTGCCGGAAAGGGTGCCGACCGTCTGCTCGAG
>JBARWP010000566.1:0-15159 GCA_049646905.1 Pseudaminobacter sp.
CCTATGCACATTTGTGCTATTTTGATCCGTAGCCGCGGAAAACTCACCGAAGGTCTGACATGCTCCGGTTTCTTCTGGGGCGGCTCGCCGTCCTGATCCCGACTTTCATCGGGGTCTCAATCATCGCTTTTTCCTTTATCCGCCTTCTGCCCGGCGATCCCGTCGCCCTCCTGTCCGGCGAACGTGTGATGTCGCCTGAGCGCCACGCGCAGATATCGCATGAACTGGGCTTCGACCGGCCCATGATCGTGCAGTATTTCGATTATCTGGGCGGCGTGCTGACAGGGGATTTCGGGACCTCCATCGTCACCAAGGCTCCCATCCTCGACCAGTTCTTCGCGCTGTTTCCGGCGACACTGGAGCTATCCGTCTGTGCCATCATCGTGGCGATCGTGCTCGGCATCCCGGCCGGTATTTTCGCCGCCATCAAGCGCGGCACGCTGTTCGACCAGACCATCATGGGAACCGCCCTTGTCGGCTATTCGATGCCGATCTTCTGGTGGGGCCTCCTACTCATCATCCTGTTTTCCGGCATCCTGCAATGGACACCGGTTTCGGGCCGCATCTCGCTGATGTACGTCTTTCCGCCTGTAACCGGCTTCATGCTGATCGACTCCCTGCTTTCGGGTCAGTCGGGGGCCTTCAAGTCGGCTGTCAGCCACCTTCTTTTGCCGACGATCGTGCTCAGCACCATTCCGCTCGCCGTCATTGCCCGGCAAACGCGCTCAGCCATGTTGGAAGTGCTTGGCGAGGACTATGTGCGCACCGCTCGCGCCAAGGGCCTGACACCCTTCCGGGTCATCGGCATCCATGCCTTGCGCAACGCCATGATCCCGGTGGTCACGACGATCGGATTGCAGGTCGGCGTCATGCTTGCCGGCGCCATCCTGACGGAGACGATCTTTTCCTGGCCGGGGATCGGCAAATGGATGGTCGATTCGGTGTTCCGCCGCGACTACCCGGTCATCCAGGGCGGACTGCTGCTGATCGCCGGCATCATCATGGTCGTCAATCTCATGGTTGATCTGCTCTACGGCCTGATCAACCCGCGTATACGGCGCTGAGGAGACACATCATGGCAGACACTACCGCCATTGAAAGCATTTCGGTCGATCCGTCGCGACGCGCCCGACTGGCCGAGTTCTGGTACTATTTCTCCGAAAACCGCGGCGCCGTCATCGGCCTATGGGTTTTCCTGGCCCTCATCGTAATCGCCATCCTCGCCCCGGTGCTCGCGCCGCATCTGCCCAACGCGCAGTATCGCGATGCCGCGCTTTTGCCGCCGGCCTGGGAAACGGGCGGGCGCTATGCCTATCTTCTCGGCACCGACGCTGTGGGGCGCGACATGCTTTCGCGCCTGCTTTACGGCGCGCAATACTCGCTGTTCATCGGCGTCTTCGTCACCACCATCGCCCTGACCGGCGGCATCATCGTCGGCGTTATCGCCGGCTATTTCGGCGGCTGGCTCGACACAGTGATCATGCGCATCATGGACATTATCCTGGCATTTCCCTCGCTGCTTCTGGCGCTGGTGCTGGTAGCGGTGCTCGGGCCAGGCCTCACCAATGCGATGATCGCGATCGCGCTCGTCTTGCAGCCGCATTTCGTGCGGCTGACACGGGCTGCCGTGATGGCAGAGAAGAACCGCGAATATGTCACGGCGGCGCGCGTTGCCGGAGCGGGCAATTTCCGCCTCATGTTCAAGACGATCCTGCCCAACTGCCTGGGGCCGCTGATCGTGCAGGCGACGCTGTCCTTTTCGAACGCCATTCTGGACGCTGCCGCACTCGGCTTCCTCGGCATGGGCGCGCAGCCGCCGACGCCCGAATGGGGAACGATGCTGGCCGAGGCCCGCGAGTTCATCCTGCGGGCATGGTGGGTCGTCACCTTCCCGGGCCTGGCGATCCTGATCACCGTGCTGGCAATCAACCTGATGGGTGACGGCTTACGCGATGCGCTGGATCCGAAACTGAAGAGGTCGTGAGCGATGGCACTGCTTGAAATCGAAAACCTCGTCGTTGAATTTGCTACCGCCAGTGGAGCTTTCCGCGCGGTTGATGGCGTTTCGCTCTCGGTCGACCAGCGCGAAGTGCTGGCCATCGTCGGCGAATCCGGCTCGGGCAAATCCGTCTCCATGCTGGCCGTGATGGGGCTCCTGCCCTGGACGGCGAAGGTCAGTGCCGACCGCATGGTGTTTGCCGGGCAGAACCTGCTGAAGCTTACCCTGCCTGAGCGCCGCAAGATGATCGGCAAGGACATGGCGATGATCTTCCAGGAGCCGATGGCAAGCCTCAACCCCTGCTTCACCGTGGGCTTCCAGATCGAGGAAGTGCTGCGCGTGCATATGGGGCTCGACAAGAAGCGGCGGCGGGAACGTGCGATCGAACTGCTGCGGCAGGTCGGCATTCCCGAGCCCGCCGAGCGGCTGCGCTCCTATCCGCACCAGATGTCGGGCGGGCAGTGCCAGCGCGTGATGATCGCCATCGCGATTGCCTGCAATCCCAAGCTCCTGATCGCCGACGAGCCGACCACCGCGCTCGACGTGACGATCCAGAAGCAGATCCTCGACCTGCTCATGAAGCTGCAGGCCGAGCACGGCATGGGCCTCATCATGATCACCCACAATATGGGCGTCGTGGCCGAGACCGCCGACCGCGTGATCGTGCAATACAAGGGCCGCAAGATGGAGGAAGCAGACGTGCTGTCGCTGTTTGAATCTCCGAAGAGCAACTACACCAAGGCCCTGCTTTCGGCCCTGCCCGACAACGCCGTGGGCGACCGCCTGCCGACGATTGCCGACTATCTGGGCGAAGATGCGCCAGCTTCGGGAGCCGCCTCATGAGCAACATCGTCCTGGACGCAAAAAACATCACCCGCGACTATCATGTGCGCGGCGGGCTGTTCACGAATGCGCGCACGGTACATGCCGTCAAGGGCGTCAGCTTCTCGATCGAGAAGGGCAAGACGCTGGCCATCGTCGGCGAAAGCGGCTGCGGCAAGTCCACGCTTGCGCGCATCATCACGCTGATCGATCCGGCGACTTCGGGCGAGCTTTTCATCGACGGCCAGCAGATCGACATCGCCAAGCAAGGCCTGACACCCGAATTGCGGCGCAAGGTACAGATCATCTTCCAGAACCCCTACGGCTCGCTCAATCCGCGCCAGAAGATCGGCGATGTGCTCGGCGAACCGCTGCTCATCAACACCGACAAACCGGCCGGCGAGCGGCGCGACCTGGCCATGAAGATGCTGCTCAAGGTCGGGCTCGAGGCGAAGCACTTCAATCGCTACCCGCATATGTTTTCCGGCGGCCAGCGCCAGCGCATCGCAATTGCCCGCGCGCTGATGCTCAACCCCAGCCTGCTGGTGCTCGACGAACCGGTTTCGGCGCTCGACCTTTCGGTGCAGGCGCAGGTGCTCAACCTGCTTGCCGACCTGCAGGACGAGTTCAACCTCACCTATGTCTTCATCAGCCATGATCTGTCGGTGGTGCGCTATATCGCCGACGAGGTGATGGTGATGTATTTCGGCGAGGCCGTCGAATATGGCAGCCGCGACGAGGTGTTTTCCAACCCGCAGCACAGCTACACCAAGACGCTGTTTGCCGCGACGCCGCGCGCCGATGTCGCCAGCATCAAGGCGAGGCTGGCGCGCAAGGCCGCCTGAGTCAGCGCCGTGCCTCCCGTCCATGGGAGGTAGCCGTGAAGCGGCGGATGAGGTCACGAACCTTCGCACCCCACCCCGGACCCTCGGTCCGCCCCCCTCCAGGGGAGGGTAAGGGCGGAGGCACCGCCCTCAATGATTGTCGCGCGGGATGCCCTTGGTCTGCGCGATCTTCCGATATTTGACCGCCGGCTTCAGCACCATGCCCTGCGCCAACTGGTCCACCATCGAGCGCTGGATTTCCTGCCACGGCGTCTGGTGGGCGGGATAGGCATAGCCGCCGGCATTCTCCAATGCGGTGCGCCGGCGCTGCAATTCATCCTCGCTGACAAGGATATCGGCCGTGCCCTTCTTCAAGTCGATTCGCACGCGGTCGCCCGATTGCAGCAGTGCCAGCCCGCCGCCCACCGCCGCTTCAGGCGAGGCGTTTAGGATCGAGGGTGAGCCCGACGTGCCGGATTGGCGGCCGTCGCCAATGCAGGGCAGCGAGTGGATTCCCTGTTTGATGAGGTGGGTCGGAGGCTGCATGTTCACCACCTCGGCTCCACCGGGATAGCCGACCGGCCCGGCACCACGCATGAACAATATGGTGTGCTCGTCGATGCCGAGCGCGGGATCGTTAATGCGGGCGTGATAGTCTTCCGGCCCGTCGAACACCATCGCCCTGCCCTCGAACGCCTCCGGATCGTCCGGGTTCGACAGATAGCGCTCGCGAAACTCGGCTGAAATCACGCTGGTCTTCATGATGGCGCTGTCGAAGAGATTGCCCTTCAGATTGATGAAGCCGGCATCGGCTTTCAGCGGATCGGCGACAGGGCGGATCACGGCGGGGTCGAGATTTTCCACCGAAGCGCAATTCTCGCCGATCGTGCGACCGTTGGCGGTCAAGGCATCCGGATGCGGCAGCAGCCCGGCCGTCATCAGTTCCTTCACCACGGCGGGGACGCCGCCGGCGTGGTGATAGTCCTCGCCGAGATATTCGCCGGCCGGCTGCAGATTGACCAATAGCGGAATCCGGTGGCCGATTGCCTGCCAGTCGTCATTGTCGAGTTCGATACCGAGATGGCGCGCAATCGCGTTCAGATGGATCGGCGCATTGGTGGAACCGCCGATCGCCGAATTGACGACGATGGCGTTTTCGAAGGCGGCGCGCGTCATGACGTCGGACGGCTTCAAATCCTCGTGCACCATGGCGACGATGCGCCTGCCCGTCTCGTAGGAAATCTGGCCGCGCTCGCGATAGGGCGCGGGGATAGCCGCCGAGCCCGGCAGTTGCATGCCCAGCGCCTCGGCCAGGCTGTTCATGGTCGTGGCCGTACCCATCGTATTGCAATAGCCGACCGATGGCGCGGAAGACGCGACGATCTCCATGAACTGGTCGTAATCGATCTCGCCGGCCGACAGGCGCTCGCGCGATTTCCAGACGATCGTGCCGGAGCCGGTACGCTCGCCGCGATGCCAGCCATTGAGCATCGGCCCAACCGAAAGCGCGATCGCCGGAATGTTGACCGTGGCGGCGGCCATCAGCAGAGCCGGCGTGGTCTTGTCACAGCCAATCGTTAGCACCACGCCGTCAAGCGGGTAGCCATACAGGACCTCGACCAGCGAGAGATAGGCAAGGTTGCGGTCCAGCGCAGCAGTGGGCCGCTTTCCCGTCTCTTGTATGGGGTGGCAGGGGAATTCGAACGGAATGCCGCCAGCGGCCTCGATGCCAGCACGTATCCGCTTGGCCAGTTCGAGATGGTGGCGGTTGCAGGGCGACAGGTCCGAGCCGGTCTGGGCAATACCGATCAGCGGCTTTCCGGATTGCAGTTCCTCACGCGTCAGCCCATAGTTGAGATAGCGCTCGAGATAGAGCGCGGTCATGCCCGGATTGTCGGGATTGTCGAACCATTCCTGCGAACGGAATTTCTTGCGCTTGGGACCAACAGCCATGGTTTCCTCCGCGGGTACTGCATCCGATGGATATGGCAACCCCGGACAGGCCGCAAGGGCGCTGGACCTTCGGCCTGCCACACTGGCACCTTCGTGCGATGGACAAGAAGCGCCTGCTCGGCTAGGCATCGCGGATCACGCAGATGGAGAATTGCCATGGCCCTTGTCATTGAAGGTGAAGAGCAGATTGCAGCCCCCATCCAGAAAGTCTGGGAAGCGCTGAACGATCCCGAGATCCTGAAAGAATGTATCCCGGGCTGCCAGAGCCTGGAGATGAATTCTCCCACCGACATGACGGCAAGCGTGGTGCTGAAGATCGGCCCCATCAAGGCGACCTTCGCCGGCGCGGTGACGCTGAAGAACCTGAACCCGCCCCATTCCTATACCATCGCCGGAGAAGGCAAGGGTGGCATTGCCGGCTTCGCCAAGGGCGGCGCTGACGTGACGCTGACCGAGGACGGGCCGAATACCACCATGCTCAAATATGAAGCCAAGGCCGATGTCGGCGGCAAGATCGCCCAGCTCGGCAGCCGGTTGATCACCTCCACATCCAAGAAGCTGGCCGGGCAGTTCTTTTCAAGCTTCAACGAGAAGGTGAGCGCGGGCTAATCCCTGCATCGCACCCGCCCTACCCTCGGAAAAGTAGGCTCGCAGCCTATTCGAACACGATCTTCGGCGTCGCAGCGGCGGAAACTCCGCGCTCCTGCTGAACCCGTTCCCAGACCTTCGCGGCAATGTCGCGGTAGATCCTGGCTTCCGGCCCATCCGGCTTGGACACCACCACCGGCATGCCCTCGTCGGAAGTCTCGCGGATCTCGATCTGCAACGGCACTTCGCCAAGGAAGGTCACACCCAGGCGTTCGGCCTCCCTTTTCGCGCCGCCATGGCCAAAGATGTCGTAACGCTTGCCGGTATCGGGGGCGAGGAAGTAGCTCATATTCTCGACGATGCCGAGCAAGGGCACGTCGACCTTCCTGAACATATTCAGCCCCTTGCGGGCATCGATCAGCGCCAGGTCCTGCGGGGTGGAGACGATAATGGCGCCTGCCAGCGGCACCTGCTGGGCCATGGTCAGTTGCGCATCACCGGTGCCGGGCGGCATATCCACGACCAGCACGTCGAGCGCGCCCCAGGCGACCTCCCGCAGCATCTGCGTCAGTGCCGAGACCACCATCGGCCCACGCCAGATCATCGGCGTTTCCTCATCGACGAGGAAGCCCATCGACATGACCTTGAGGCCGTAATTTTCCATCGGCTTCAGCACTTTGCCGTCAAGCGTCTGCGGACGGCCGGAAATCTTGAGCAGGCGCGGCATCGAGGGGCCATAGATGTCGGCATCGAGAACGCCGACCCTCAGCCCGTTTGCCGCAAGGCCGAGCGCGATATTGACGGCAGTGGTGGATTTGCCGACGCCGCCCTTGCCCGAGGCGACAGCTATGATGGCCTCGATGCCTGGCACCCCGCGTTTCCCCGGCAGATGACCGGAGGGTGCATGCGTGTGCCGGCCAGCGGGAGCGGCAGCCGGGCGCGGAGGGGCGGGACGTTGTATGGGCGCCTCCATGCCGCCGCCTTTTTTCTCCGCTGTCAGCGCCACCATGGCACTGGCGACGCCTGGAATGGCCTTCACCGCCTGTTCGGCGGCAGAGCGCAACGGTTCCATCTCATTGGCGCGGGCTGCCGGCACGGTGATGGAGAAGAAGACTTTTCCATCGGCGATGAAAATATCGGAAACCAGCCCCTGGCTCACGATATCGCCGGTGGAATCAGGACCGGTAATGGTCTTGAGTCGGTCAAGAACGGCTTCCTTGCTAACGCTTGTCATGGCGATCTTCTTTCACGCTCCCCACAGCCATCGTGAGAGGCCGGCCCGAGTCCGGTCGGCCAATGATGAACCCTATCCTCATCTTTCAGATAGTCCAATCCGGGCCGAACACCAAGCATGCAAGGTGCATCTGCGACTTTGTGACGATAGCTCGCGCTGCGATGCGGTAGCCCGGATTTCAGTGCACGTTGCGCGGCACGTTCTCGGGCGGCACTTCCGCCACCACGTTCTGGCGGTGGAAGATGAACAGGCCGGCAATGACGATGATGGCGGAGCCGACCAGCATCTGGCGGTCGGGGATATCGCCGAAGAAGACTATGCCGAACACCACCGCCCACAGCAGGAGCGTGTATTGCAACGGCGCCAGCGCCGAGGCAGGCGCAAGCTTCAAGGCGCGCGTGATCATCATGTGGGCGGCGCCGGAGACGATCCCGAGCAGAAGCAGCGCAGACAGGTCGAGCGCCCCGGGCGTCTGCCATGTTCCGATGCTCAGAACCAGACCGACCACCAGTGCCCCCAGCGTCTGCCAGGTGACGAGCGTGACATCGGGAGTGCCCCGCAGGCGGCGGTTGAGGATGAGCATGACCGCAAAGGAAAGGCTGCCGACCAGCGCATAGATCGAGGCAAGCGAAAGCGATGCCGAGGATGGACGGAGGGCAATGACCACGCCGCAGAAGCCGAGGATGATGGCAAGCCAGCGCCGCCAGCGTACCCTCTCGCCAAGGAAGACGTGCGACAAGGCGGCAACGTAGATCGGCGCCGCCATGTAGAAGGTCATCACGTCGGCCAGCGGCAGATAGACCACGGCCGCATAAAAGAGCCCGGTATCGGCCGTGGCCATGACGACCCGCAATATCTGGAGGTCGAGCCGCTCCATCCGGAACAGCTTTCCCGCCCCCTGGCGCGCCAGCATCGGTCCCAAAATCAGAAAGGCCCCGCAGGAGCGGATAAGCAGCACTTGCCCGACGGAGTAGCTTGCCACCAGCCATTTGCCCATCGCGTCATTCAGCGCGAAGAAGAAATCGCCGAGCAGCATCAGAAGAATGCCCAACAGGACGAGATTCGTCCTGGGCAGAGACAAGGCTCGACGAAGGCTCATGGCGTCTTTCGATTCAGGGTGGCGCAGGCTTACCTGCGAATGCCATCGCATAGACCAGCAAGGACGCCGTGGCGAGAGGAAACTATGCCGGCCCGGTCATCGCCGCCGGATATAGACAGGCATCGGCCGATAGATGACCGCCGGCCCGTACCAACTGTTGAAATCCGCGCGGTAACGCATCTCTGCCCTGCGGTCGAGTTCCAGCCGCTGCAGGCATTCGGCGAAGGCGTCGTTGCGCTTGGTGAAACCGTAGGAACGGCACTTTTCCTCGTCGGCTGCGCGACGCTCCTCCGGTGTCATGGTGGTGCAGCCGGCCACCAGAACTGCAAGCGCCACTACGGGCCAAATCCGGGACATCATCGATCGATCCTCCCTGTCGAGCACGCGCGCATCCTGACAAGGGATTGTGGAACTGTTGGGGACGTCGGCCAGCCTATTGCTGCGATGGCGTCCGATGCCGGCGATTGACCGTGGCCGGGCGTCCGGCAAGCGACAGCTTCGTCTCCCGCTTGTCGCGGCTGGCGACAACCTTGCCGCGCGATATCACGCACAACCGCTCGGCGCGCAGGCGCAGCGCCTCTACCGGATTGCCAGCGTCCAGCACCACCAGGCTCGCGGACTTGCCGACTTCGAGCCCGAGATGATCGAGCCCCATGATCTCGGCATTGGTTTTCGTGACCATATCGAAGCACTGGCGCATGTCGGCGGGGCTCGTCATCTGCGCCACATGAAGGCCCATGAAGGCGACGTCCAGCATGTCGGCGGTGCCCAGCGGATACCACGGGTCGAGCACGCAGTCCTGGCCGAAGCCGACCTTTATGCCGGCCTTCAGCATCTCGGGCACGCGCGTCATGCCGCGGCGCTTGGGATAGGTGTCGTGGCGGCCCTGGATGACGATGTTGATGAGCGGGTTGGGGCAGGCCGAGACGCCGGCTTCCGCAATCAGCGGCAGCAGCTTCGAGACGTAGTAATTGTCCATGGAATGCATGGAGGTGAGATGCGAGCCGTTCACGCGCCCCTGCAATCCGAGCCGCTGCGCCTCATAGGAAAGCTGCTCGATATGGCGCGACTGCGGATCGTCGGTCTCGTCGCAATGCATGTCCACCATCAGGCCGCGCTCGGCTGCTATTTCGCAAAGCTCCGTCACCGAGCGGCGACCATCGGCCATGGTGCGCTCGAAATGCGGAATGCCGCCGACGATCTCCACGCCCATGTCGAGCGCGCGGATGGTGTTGTCGCGCGCGGTCGGCGAGCGGTAGAAGCCATCCTGCGGGAAAGCGACGAGTTGCAGGTCGAGATAGGGCGCCACCTGCTTCTTGACCTCCAGCAACGCCTCGACCGCAAGCAGCCGGTCGTCGCAGGTATCGACATGAGAGCGGATGGCGAGCAACCCCATAGAGACTGCCCAGTCGCAATAGGCGAGCGCCCGTTCCTTCACCGCCTCATGCGTGAGCAGCGGCTTCAACTCGCCCCAAAGCGCGATGCCTTCCAAGAGCGTACCCGAGGCATTAATACGCGGCAGGCCATAGGACAGTGTCGCATCCATATGGAAATGCGGATCCACGAAAGGCTGGGAAACCAGATTGCCGCTCGCATCGACGATCTCGCCCGCCTCGGCCTGCAGTAAAGGCTCGATCGTCGCGATCTTGTCACCCTTGATGCCGATGTCTGCGACATCGCCATCAGGCAGGATGCCGCCGCGCACGATCAGGTCAAAACTCATCTCTCGCCTTTCTGGTAGGGTATCATCAGGGCCTTGGGATAAGTGGCACGCCGCGCCACCAATATCAGCGCCAGGATCGACAGCGCATAGGGCATCATCAGGAAGACCTGATAGGGCACGACGCCACCGGACAGTTGCTGCAGCCGGATCTGGTAGGCATCGAAGGCGGCAAACAGGATGGCCCCGAGCAGCGCCTTGCCCGGCCGCCAGGAACCGAACACCACCAGCGCGATGCAGATCCAGCCGCGTCCGTTGATCATCTCGAAAAAGAAGGAATTGAAGGCCGACATGGTGAGGAACGCACCGCCAACGGCCATCAAAGCGCTGCCGACCATCACCGCACCGATGCGCACGCCGGTGACACTGATGCCCTGTGCCTCGACCGCAGCCGGATTTTCGCCGGCGGCACGTACCGCCAAGCCGATCGGGGTGCGATAGAGCATCCAGGCGACGATCGCCACGGTCGCGAAGGCCAGATAAGTCAGCGGCGTCTGCGAAAACAGCGCCTGGCCGATCACCGGGATCGATGACAGGCCGGGGATGGGCAGTGGCTGGAACGGCACGATCTTGGGTGGCGTCGTCACCTCCGGCAGCGCCAGCCGGTAGGTAAAATAGGTCAGGCTGGTGGCAAACAGCGTGATGCCGATGCCCACCACATGCTGCGACAGGCCGAGCGGCACGGTCAGCGTGCCGTGGAGAAGTCCGAAACATGCGCCGGCAATGGCGGCAACCATGACGCCGGTCCACAGATCGCCGCCTGAATAGACGGTGAACCAGCCGGCGAAGGCGCCAACCGTCATGATGCCTTCGATGCCGAGATTGAGCACGCCGGCGCGCTCGCAGATCAGTTCGCCCATGGTGGCGAAGATCAGCGGCGAGGCGATGCGTATCGCGGCGACCCAGAAGGAGGTCTGGAAGAGGATGTCGAGGGCCTGGTCCATGTCTTACCCTCCCCCTTGTGGGGAGGGTCGCGGAGCAATCCGCGCGGCACGCGCGGAACTAATACGCGGGGTGGGGGTAAAAACATGCCCCCTCTTCAGGTCCTGCATTGCTTGATACCCCCACCCCGTCTCGCAAATCTCACTGCGTTCGATCTGCTCGCCGACCCTCCCCGCAAGGGGGAGGGTAATATCGTGCTCAGCCATCACTTCCACCTCACCCGGTAGCGCGTCAGCAGGATAGCGGTGACCATGGTGAGCAGTGCGGTTGCCACCATGACCTGCGCGATGTAGCTCGGCACGCCGGCGGTGCGGCTCATCGCGTCGGCCCCGACGAAGATACCCGCAACAAATATCGCCGCAGCGATCACGCCAAGCGGATTGAGCATGGCCAGCATCGCCACCACGATGCCGGTGTAGCCATAGCCCGGCGACAGGTCGAGCGTGAGATTGCCCTTGAGCCCGGCGACCTCCGAGAAGCCAGCCAGCGCCGCCAGCCCGCCAGAAAGAAGCGCGGTCTTCATCAGCACCCTATTGACCGGAATGCCGGCAAAGCGCGCGGCTTCCGGATTGTGGCCGACAGCCCGCATCTCATAGCCGAACACGGTCTTCTTCATAATCACCCAGGTGAGGATCGCCGCGACGATGGCAAGGACAAAGCCGAGATGCAGCCTCTTGCCCTGGATGATGCGCGGCAGTTGCGCCTCGGCGATCACCCGTTGCGATTGCGGCCAGCCGAGGCCCATCGGATCCTTCAGCACCCCTTCCAGCAGCATCGAGACGAACAGGATGACGATGAAGTTCAGAAGCAGCGTCGTCACCACTTCATCGACGCCAAAGCGCGTCTTCAGCACCGCCGGACCGGCAAGCAGCAGCGCGCCGGCTGCCATGGCAGCGATGAGGATCAACGGTATCAGCACGATTGCCGGCAGCGGCAAGGCACCCGTGCCGAGCACGACCGTGACCACGCCGCCGATATAAAGCTGCGCCTCCGCACCGATGTTCCAGAGCTTGGCGCGGAATGCCACCGCCACCGCCAGGCCAGTGAAGATCAGCGGGGTCGCCCGCGTCAGCGTCTCGAGAATGGCGAATTGCGAACCTGCCGCTCCCTTGGCAACGAGATAGAAGACAGAAAATGGCGAAGCGCCCGCCGCCAGCACCAGCAGCGAGGCAAAGACGAGGGTGGCGGCAATCGCCGCGACGGGGAAAAGCAGGGTGACGCCCAGCGACGGAGCAGGTTTGGGCTCAAGCCGCATGGTTTCTCCCAACACTTTGAGATGTCGGCGGGACAGCGCCCCCTTCTGGCCTTCTGGCCTGCCGGCCATCTCCCCCACAAGGAGGGAGATTAGCTGTTGCAGCGCCGCCGCACTCCCATCGACGTCGACAATTGGCGAAAGCCATGACGACATCTGATCTCCCCCCTTGTGGGGGAGATGGCCGGCAGGCCAGAGGGGGGCAACGTAGCGCATCCACGCTGAATGCTGGCTTCCGACACGAGGTGACATCACGCCGCTTCCTCGCCATGGCCGGCCATCAGTTCGCCGAGTTCACGGATGCTGCGCTCGCCACGCTTCGAAGGCGGGGACAGCCTGCCCTTCGACATCACCAGGATACGATCAGACAGGGTCAATACCTCCTCCAGGTCTTCCGAGATCAGCAGGATCGCGGCTCCGCGCTCGCGCGCTTCGAGCAGCCGGCGGTGGACGAAGGCGACCGCGCCGACATCGAGCCCGCGCGTGGGCTGGTTGGCCAGGATGATGGAAGGTTCGGCATCGAGCGCCCGGCCGAGGATGAGCTTCTGCATGTTGCCACCCGAGAGCAGGCGGATGCGCGCCTCGGGCGACGGGCATTTGACGTCGTAGTCACGGATGATTTCTTCGGCGAAAGTCCGGGCCGCTCCCCAGTCGAGAAAGCCGTAGCGGCTGAAGCGTGGCGTGCCGTAGCGTTCGGCGATCACGTTTTCCGTCACGCTCATATCGCCGATGGTGCCGACCGCGTGGCGATCTTCCGGGATGCGGGCAACGCCGTGGCCAAGAGCGGCGCGCGGCGACCAGTCGGCTATCGCCCGGTCGCGGATCATCATCTCCCCGGAAGCAGGTTTCAGCGTCCCGGCAATCAAGGCTGCGAGCGTCGCCTGCCCGTTGCCGGAAACGCCGGCAAGGCCGGTGATCTCGCCGGCGCGCAACGTCAGCGAGACATCATCAAGACGGGTGGAGGACCCCTGCCCCGAGGACGAAACATTCTTCAATTCGAACAGGACGGAGCCGGTCTTCGGCTCTCGTATCGTCAGACTGGCTATGTCCTGGCCGACCATGAGAGCCGCAAGCTCCGAACGGCTACTGCCGGCCGAGGCACGCTCGCCGGCAAGCCGGCCGGCGCGCAGCACCAGCACACGGTCGCTTACCGCCATGACCTCATGCAGCTTGTGCGAAATGAAGATGATTGACAGGCCCTGCCCGACCAGAAGCTTCAGCGTGCGAAACAGCGCATCCGTCTCGCTCGGCGTCAGCACCGCGGTCGGTTCATCCAGGATCAGGATGCGGGCATCCCGGTAGAGCGCCTTGAGGATCTCCACGCGCTGGCGTTCACCGACAGACAGCGCAGACACCATCGCGTCGGGGTCGAGCGCGAGACCGAAATCCGCGGAAAGCTTCGCAATGCGCTGCCGCGCGGTGGTGCGATCAAGCCTGATCTTCCACGCATTCTGGGTGCCCAGCGCGATGTTTTCCAGCACAGTCATGTTCTCGGCGAGCGTGAAATGCTGGTGCACCATGCCGACGCCGGCATCGAGCGCGGCGCGCGGATCGCCGGGCGCAAGCGGCTTGCCCATCACCTCGACCGAGCCCTCGTCGGCGACATAATGGCCGAAGAGGATGTTCATCAGCGTGGTCTTGCCCGCCCCGTTCTCGCCGAGAAGGGCGACGACTTCGCCACGCTTCAACTCGAAGGAAATCGCATCATTGGCGACAAGCGGACCAAACCGCTTGGTGATGCCGGAAAGGCGGAGGACGTAAGCATCAGCAAGAGTCATGGAACGGCGATCACATTTGGTGACCCTTCTCCCCGTTCACGGGGAGAAGGTGGCCCGAAGGGTCGGATGAGGGGCAGCGCATGGTTAGCAATGCAAGCTCTTGCCCCTCATCTGGCTGCCGCCATCTTCTCCCCGTGAACGGGGAGAAGAACGCTGTCATCAATTCGACTTCGGCTCGGAATCGTTGATCTCGACGGTGAAGGACCCGTCCTTGATCGCAGCTTCCCTTTCCGCGACCTTGGCCATTACCTCGTCCGGCACCTTGCCTTCGAAGGTGCCGAGCGGGGCGAGCGAGCAGCCGCCATTCTTCATGAAGGAATAGACGCCGTAATCTTCGGCCTTGAAGGCGCCGGCCTTGACGTCGGCGATTGCCTTGTCGAGCGTCGGTTCGAAATGCCAGAGCGCGGAGGCCACCACGGTTTCAGGATAATCGGACTGGGTGTCGATGACGTTGCCAACCGCCAGCACACCTCTTTCCTTGGCAGCGTCGGAGACGCCGAAGCGCTCGGCATAAAGCAGGTCGGCGCCGCCGTCGATCTGCGCAAAGGCCGTTTCCTTGGCCTTGGGCGGATCGAACCAGGAGCCGATGAAGGCAACCTGGAACTTGGTGTCCGGCGCAGTTTCCTTCACGCCGGCCATGAAAGCATGCATCAGCCGGTTGACTTCCGGGATGGGATAGCCGCCGACCATGCCGATATTCTTTGACTGGGTCATCGCGCCGGCGATGATGCCGGAAAGATATGAAGCGTCCTGGATGTAGTTGTCGAAGGGTGCGAAATTCGGCACGGCATCATCCGGCTTGAAGCTCGACCCCATCAGGAAGGCGACATCCAGATAGTCCCGCGCGACGGCACGTGCGGCGTCCTCCACGCCGAAGACCTCGCCGAGGATGAGCTTGTGGCCGGCCTCGCAATATTCGCGCATGACGCGCTCATAGTCGTTGTTGGA
>JBARWP010000567.1:0-8623 GCA_049646905.1 Pseudaminobacter sp.
TCCTTCTCCAGCACGTCGAGGGCCTTGCGCAGATCGCCGCGTGACACGCCAAGGCTCTCGCACAGTTCCCGCTCGGGCGGAAGCCGGCCGTCCTCGGGCAGGTCAAGCTGCGCCAGATAGGCCTGAAGCTGCACCAGCGCCGCCTGGCCGCCATTTCCGATCCTGTCCTTTGGTTCAACCAATCCAGTACTCTCCTGTCTGAATCTGCTCATAAAGCGATTGCCTGAAACGGTCAACCGCTTGGTACAGAAGGGGTATGGCAATCGACATTTTCGATTGACTCTGAAAATTTCCTGACCAATTCTACCATATTATCGAACCAATCAGAAAATTGGTTATGGGAGGATGATGATGACGGGGTTGTCCAGACGTACAGTGCTCGCTGCTTTTCTTGCCTCGGCCATGGGTGGCGCGATGGCACTGCCGGCCGCCAGCGCCGGCGAGATGAAGATTGCCTTCGGCGATCTTCCGGGTATCGAATCGATCCAGACACTGGCGGCGATCGAACGCGCCAAGGAACGGGGCGTCGGCGTCGAGCTGATCATCCTCAATGACGAGGATCTGGCCGCGCAGGCCATTGTCGGCGGACAGGCCGATGTCGGCATCGGCGCGCCCTATACGCTGATCCAGAAGGCCGGCGTGCCGATCCGCCTCTTCACGCAGATATCCACGCAGCGCTTCTTCCCCGTGGTCAATGCCGAGACCTACAAGGACTGGAAGGATCTCGACGGCCAGGAAATCGCGGTGCAGGCGCGCGGCTCGGGCACCGAGGCGGTGATGATGCTGATGGCCAAGAACAACGGCATCAGCTACGGCAAGGTCAGCTACGTGCCTGGCTCGGAGGTTCGGCGCAACGCGCTGCTCCAGGGCACGATCAAGGCCTCGATCGTCGATGCCGCCAACCGCCGTGCGCTGGAGACTGAAGCACCTGGCAAGTTCACCGTCCTGCCGGTGGAAAATGTCAGCGCCACGGACGAGGCGCTGTTCGCAACGGCCGATTATCTCCAGAATAATGCGGCAGATGTCGACATTTTGGTCGAAGAACTGATGAAAACGGCGCGAGAAATCACCGAAAACCCTCAAGTTGCGGTGGAATTTCGCAATAAATATGGACTTTTGCCCGATCTTGGCGCCGAAGCGGACACGGAAATCGCCGAATATTACAAGGAAACGGCTGAGGCCGGCGCGCTGGCAGTGAATGGTGGCGGGGCCGATGCGGCTGCCGATGATTTCGCCTTCTTCACCGCCGCCGGCCAGCTCGATGGCGATCCCGCATCGCTCAAGCTCGAGGATTTTTGGGATGTCAGTGCCATTGACCGGGCATTGACCTCGCTCGGCAAGAAATAGGCGGCGGACTGATGGTGGCAGGACCGGGAGCGGGCGAGGTGGTTAGCCTCGCTGCGCCGTCGCGGAGCGCGCAGGCAGGGAGGCTGATCGAGCGGCCCATCGTCCTGCGGCTCCTTTCGATCGCGCTGTTTGCCGGAATCTGGCAGATAGCCGGGCTCATTCCGGTGAGCTTCGCCTTCCCGACATTTTCCGACACGATGGTCGCCTTCGTCTCGATGATGGCCGATGGCAGCCTGCCCACGGCCTATGTCTCGACGCTGCAGCCGCTGATCCTCGGGGTGGTGCTGTCGACCTTTGTCGGGGTCGGCATCGGCACGCTGTGCGGCTTGTGGCGGCCGGGAGAATGGCTGCTCATTCCCGTCTTCATCGTGCTGCAGGCCGCCCCGGTCGCTGCCTTCATTCCGCTGGTCACCTTCATCTACGGCATCGGTATGACGGCCAAGACGCTTGCCGTCATCATCCTCGCTTTGCCGGTGATCGTGCTCAACACCTACAAGGCCGTGCGCAACGTCAATGAATCCCTGCTAACCATGAGCCGCTCCTTCATGGGCACGCGCTGGCAGGAGGTGATCAAGATCGTCCTGCCCGATGCCAGCCCGGTGATCTTTGCCGGCCTGCGGCTGGGCGTTGCCGCCGGCTTCGTCGGCGTCGTGCTGGCCGAACTGCTGATAACGCCGACCGGCATCGGCGACCTGATAACCTTTGCGCGTTCGCGCGCCGACTATGCCGGAATGTATGCCACGATCGCCTCGGTCATCGCGCTTTCGACCGTGACGCTGGTGGCCCTGCAATGGATCGAAGTCCGTGTCTTCAGGCCGGAAAAGAGGGGAGACTGAAGATGCGAGCAGCCGTCGTGCGAAATGAAGCCGTCATGAGCGAACCCGCGGTCGATGCAATCGTGGAGGTGCGTGGCATCTCCAAGACCTATGGCAGCGTGGAAGCGCTGCGCGAGATCGACCTCGATTTTCCGCGTGGCAAGCTGACCAGCCTGCTGGGGCCGAGCGGGTGCGGCAAGACCACCCTTCTGAAGATCATTGCCGGGCTGATCGAGGCCGATGGCGGGACGGTTGCCGTCAACGGCAAGCGGGTCAGCGCGCCGGGGCCGGAACGTGCCTTCGTGTTCCAGGACTTCGCGCTGCTGCCCTGGGCAACGGTGCTGCGCAATGTCGCCTTCGGACTGGAACTGCGTGGCACGGCCAAGGAGGAGCGCGAGACGATCGCGCGCCGCTATATCGCCGATGTCGGGCTGGCCGGCTTCGAGGACAAATATCCGCATGAACTGTCGGGCGGCATGCGCCAGCGTGTCGGCCTGGCGCGGGCGCTGTGCGTGGATGCCGACGTGCTGCTGCTCGACGAGCCGTTTTCGGCCGTGGACGAGCAGAACCGGCGCAAATTCCAGGAAGACCTGATCCGGCTGCGCACCAACCAGCAAAAGACCTTCATCTTCGTCACCCATTCGATCGAGGAGGCGGTCTATATCTCCGACCGCATCGTGCTTTTGTCGCCGCGTCCGGGACGGATATCGCGCATCATCGAGCCGCAGATCGATCGCTCGGGCGACCCCGACCGCATCCATCGCGACCGGCACTATCTCGATACGGTCGAGGAGATCTGGCAGGGGCTGAAACAATATGTGGAGTAGCGCGCGATGACTGTTCTTGGCTACCGCGTGCCGATGATGGCCTCGCTGCTGGTCTGGTGCGTGTTGTGGGAGATCGTCGGCCGGCTCGACCTGATGTTCATCCTGCCGCCATTTAGCGACGTGCTAGTCGCGGCCGCGGACCTGGTGCAGTTGCCTTCCTGGCAGAGTGCGACGGTGACGACGTTGCGCGCCTTCCTGATCGGCATGCTGCTGTCCATCGCGGTCGGGATTCCGCTCGGCATCCTGATGGGCCGGGTCAAGATCGCCGACGATCTGCTTGGCATGTGGGTCAACATCTTTTCCAGCGCGCCGCTCTCGGCCATCGTGCCGGTGCTGATGATCCTGTTCGGCTTCGGCGAGAACACCATCATCGCCGCCGTGTTCCTGTTTGCGATCTGGATCATCGTGCTCGATACGCGTGCCGGCGTGCGCCATATCTCGCCCTCGCTGATCGAGATGGCGCGTTCCTATGGCGCCTCGCGCTGGGCGCTCTACGGCAAGATCATCGTCTGGGCCGCGCTGCCTGAAATCCTCGCCGGCATAAGGCTTGGCCTGATCAGGGGCGTCAAGGGCGTGGTCATCGGCCAGTTGCTGGTCGCCATCGTCGGCTATGGCGCGCTGTTCGAGACCTTCTCGCGCAATTTCCGCATGTCCCAGTTCTGGGCGCTGACCATCATTCTGTTCGCCTTCGCGCTGCTGGTTGCAGCATTGATCGAGTGGGCCGAGGCGAAAGTCGAATTCTATGCAGGAGTAAGATAATGAACATCCAGGATGCGGCCTCCAACTATGTGATCAAACCGCCCGCGATCGCGGCGCTGCCGGTGGCCGGTTCCGACCGCCTGTTTCCGGTCCACCGCGTCTATTGCGTCGGCCGCAACTATGCGGCGCATGCGGTGGAGATGGGGCACGACCCCGACAAGGAGCCGCCGTTCTTCTTCCAGAAGAATCCCGACAATCTCGACACCAGCGGAGAGTTTCCCTATCCGCCGGCCTCAAGCGACGTGCACCACGAGATCGAGATGATGGTGGCGCTGAAAAGCGGCGGGAAGGATATCCCGCTGGAAAAGGCATTGGACTGTGTCTACGGCTATGGCGTTGCCCTCGACATGACCCGCCGCGACCTGCAGGGCAAGGCCAAGGAGATGGGCCGGCCGTGGGAAGTGGGCAAGGCCTTCGAGGCATCCGCGCCATGCGGCGCGCTGGTGCCGGCAGAAAAGATCGGCCATCCGAGCCAGGGTGCGGTCTGGCTCGACGTCAATGGTGAGCGCAAGCAGACCGGCGACCTCAACCAGATGATCTGGAAGGTGCCGGAAATGATCAGCTACCTGTCGAGCCTGTTCACGTTGATGACGGGAGATGTCATCCTGTCGGGAACGCCGGCAGGCGTCGGCGCGGTCACTCGCGGCGATGTGTTGCGCGGCCATGTCGAAGGGATCGGCGAGATCGAGGTCCGTGTTGTCTGAAAGGGGATCGATCATCGAGCGGCTGGTGCGCGGGCAGCATGACGCCCCCGCAATCCTGGCGCCGGAACGAAATGTGCTGACGCATGGCGGCCTGCGCGCCCTGATGGCGGATATTTCCGGCCAGCTTCATGCGCGCGGGATAGGCCGTGGCGACCGTGTCGCCATCGTGCTGCCCAACGGGCCGGAAATGGCGACGGCGTTCCTCAGCGTTGCGGCCACCGCTACGACCGCGCCGCTCAACCCCGCCTATCGCGGCGAGGAACTCGACTTCTACCTGAGCGACATCGGGGTCAAGGCGATCCTCGTGGCGCAGGATGAAGCCGGTCCGGCCGTCAGTGTCGCCGAACGGCTAGGGATCGGCGTGCTGCGACTGGTCGCGCTGAATGACGCGCCGGCCGGCAGCTTCAGGGTCGAGGGCGAGGCGGTGGGTGCGCCGGCAGCACCCGAACTGGCGCAAGCCGAGGATGCGGCCCTTTTGCTGCATACGTCCGGCACCACTTCGCGGCCCAAACTGGTGCCGCTGCGCCATGCCAATCTGGCCGCGTCGGCTACCCATATCGGTGCGACCCTGAAGCTTGCCGAGACGGATCGCTGCCTCAACATCATGCCGCTGTTTCATATCCATGGGCTGGTCGCAGCGGTGCTGTCCTCGCTTGCCGCCGGCGGCAGCGTGTTCTGCACGCCGGGCTTCAATGCGCTGAAATTCTTCCACTGGCTGGGGGAGGCGCGGCCGAGCTGGTACACGGCGGTGCCGACCATGCATCAGGCGATCCTGGCGCGGGCAGGGCGCAATGCCGAAGCGGTGGCGGAAGCGCGCCTGCGCTTCATCCGCTCGTCTTCCGCGTCACTGCCGGCGCAGGTGATGGCCGAGCTTGAAACCACCTTCCGCTGCCCGGTGGTCGAGGCCTATGGCATGACCGAGGCTGCCCACCAGATGGCCTCGAACCAGTTGCCGCCCGGCAAGCGCAAACCGGGCAGCGTGGGTCCGGCAGCCGGACCGGAAGTGGCGGTGATGGGAACGGACGGGCTCCTGCTCGGGCCGAGCGAGGTCGGCGAGGTGGTGATCCGTGGCCCCAACGTCACTGCGGGCTATGAGAACAACCCGGATGCCAACCATGCCGCCTTCGCCTATGGCTGGTTCCACACCGGCGACCAGGGCGTGCTCGACGAGGACGGCTATCTGCGCGTGACCGGGCGGCTCAAGGAGATCATCAATCGCGGCGGCGAAAAGATTTCGCCGCTGGAGGTGGATGAAGTGCTGATGGATCATCCGGCCGTCGCACAGGTGGTGACCTTCGCCATGCCGCATGACAAGCTCGGCGAGGAGGTGGCGGCGGCGATCGTGCTGCGGGAGGGAAGTGCGGCGCAGGAGAGCGAGATCCGCGATTTCGCGTCCACTCGCCTCGCCGATTTCAAGGTACCGCGCCGTATCGTGATCCTGGAGGAGATACCGAAAGGCGCCACCGGCAAGCTGCAGCGCATCGGCCTTGCGGCCAAGCTCGGGCTTGGATGATGCGCATCACCGTCTTCGGGGCCGGTGCGATCGGCGGCTATCTTGCCGCAAAGCTTGCCGGCGCCGGCCGGGTCGATCTGTCGATCGTAGCGCGCGGTGCGCATCTGGAGGCCATCCGCAAGGACGGGCTGCGGCTGCTTGAGGACGGGCATGAGAGCGCTCATCCGGTCAGGGCTGCCGCCGATGCAGGCGAGTTGGGCGTGCAGGATTATGTCGTGCTGGCGCTGAAGGCACATTCGCTTGGGCATGCGCTTGACCAGATCATGCCGCTGCTTGGGCCGCAGACTGCCGTGGTGACCATGCAGAACGGCGTGCCCTGGTGGTATTTCTACAAGATCGGCGGGCCATTCGACGGGACCCGGATCGCCGCCGTCGATCCGGGCGGAGCGATCTGGGACCGGCTCGGCCCCGAGCGGGCGGTCGGATCGGTCGTCTATCCAGCGGTGGAGGTCGATGCGCCCGGCGTGATCCGCCATGTCGACGGAAGGCGGTTTTCGCTGGGCGAGCCGTCCGGCGAGAGAAGCGAAAGGGTGAGGCTGCTGGCCGACGAACTGATCGCCGCCGGGTTGCAGGCGCCGGTGCGCGACGACATCCGCGGCGAGATCTGGGTCAAGCTGTGGGGTAATCTCTGCTTCAATCCGCTCTCGGCGCTGACCGGCAGCACGCTGGAGGCCATCGTTGCCGATGAGGCGACACGGACGCTGGCACGCGACATGATGCTGGAGGCGCAGGCGATCGGCGAGAAGCTCGGCGTGCACTTCCCGGTCGATGTCGACCGGCGCATCAAGGGTGCGGGCGCCGTCGGTGCCCACAAGACCTCCATGCTGCAGGACCTGGAGCGCGGCCGGCCGATGGAAATCGATGCGCTGGTGACGGCGGTGCAGGAGCTTGGGCAGCTTGCCGGGCAGGAGACGCCGACCATCGATGTCGTGCTGGCGCTGGTGCGCCGGCTGGCGATCGAGCGTGGCTGCTATACCGGGCATCCGGTCGCAAACTGAGATCCGCCCTTGCATCCGCCGCCGCGAGCCTCCACATTCAAGCCGTGTTCAACCAATCGAAAGGAGGTGATCCGATGTCGAGTGATTTCGTTTTCCAGCGCGTAGGCTCCGCGGATTGCCTTTTGGGGGAGCAGCCTCCCCTGTGAAGGCATGATGTGCGGCCGGTGACCGGGGCAATGCTCCAGGGTCACGGCTGAGGGCCGCGCACTGGACGAAAGCCACGGAAGGCCGCTGTTCGCAAGGACGGCGGCCTTTTCCGTTCCGGGCCCCTGCATTCGAATTCGCTGTGCAACCGTGCGACCTTGATCGCATCCTGCTATCCAGACCGATTCAGTTGCTGACGGAAACAGCCCCTCGCGCCTAGTTTCTGCCCCTCACCCTTACCCTCCCCGCAAGCAGGGAGAGGGGGCGTCAGCGTCGGGATCTGTTCTACCGGGTCAGCGCCAGGCCCTCGATATTGGCGACGATGGTGTCGAATGCCGCCTTGAGCTGTTCGCCTGTCGCGGCCTCGTAGTAGTGCTTGAACGAGGATGTATCCGGCGTGGCGCAACTTCTCATCACGTCCTTGGCGTCCTCTTGCTTCAGGTCGAAGCCGATGGTGAAGACCTCTATGCCATCCTTGCGCATGGCCTCGCACAATGCCTTGGCATGCGGCATGGAGCGGAGCTTGGCCTTCTTGCCATAGACATCCTTGGTGCTGGTGGCGCCGTCATAGCCGAGATTGAACTCGCCATCGGTCATCAGGATGGCATATTTACCGACCCTCTTCGGATTCTTGACCGCAGGTGCGGCCGCCGTGCCGACGACATCGGCCCATTGGCTGGACAGCATGTACCAGGTCCATTGGATGCCGATATGGCCGGCGGTGCCGCCCTCGGCGACGAAGCTGCCGATGGTGTCGGTCAATTTGGTGAGGTCGGCGCTCAGAGGCACCATGACCGAATTGGTCGGGCATTGCGGCGTGTAGCGTTCCTGCGCATAGGCGTCGAGCAGATAGTCGCGATTGACCATGGAGGCCGAAGGGCCGTCGTTGCGGTAGCGATAGTGGCCCTTGCGCTCGGTGGCGCAATTGTCGGGGCGCGAGGCGCCGACAGGTTTGGGGTCTTCGCTGGACGGCGCCTGTTTGCGGTCATTGGATGTGGCTTCGACGAAAACGGCCTTTTCGGCAATCTGCGTACCGACATTGACGGAATTCGCATAGGGCACGATGGCCACGCGCACGCGCGGATTGCTCGGGTCGAGGTTCTTTTCCAGGAGCCTCTCGACCGCGCCGCTGGCGGCGTCCTTCAAATCCTCGATCTTGTCGCCTTCCATCGATCCGGTGACGTCCAGCATCATCGCCACCTCGATATTGCGGTCCGAATAGAGCGCGGCCGAGCCGATGCTGACGCGCGGGTCCTTCTTGGTGAAGATCGGAAAGGCCAGCGCGACATTGGCATGGGCGGTGGCGCTCACCGTCCTGGTGAGGGGATCGATATCCAGCGTGTCCAGCACGAGGCCATCCTGCACCGAAAACTTCGAATCGCTGTTGGCGCGAAGAAATGCCTCCACCACCTTGCGGGCGTCGTCGGTCTTGATGGCGCCAAGGGTGAGATCGCGCGCGGTCGAGGTGACGGCCGCGTCCAGCGCGTTCTGCAGGCTCGACTTGACATGATAGGAC
>JBARWP010000568.1:0-10075 GCA_049646905.1 Pseudaminobacter sp.
ATCCATTCCTGGCCGGACAAACCGATTGAGCGACATCTTCTCCCGGATCGAACATTCGCGCACCGCCGACGAGGTGGTGCAGCAGATCGAGAGCCTGATCCTCGAGGGCGTGCTGCGCGTTGCCGACCGGCTGCCGGGTGAGCGCGAACTGGCACGGCAGTTCGAGGTCTCGCGGCCGATCCTGCGTGAAGCGCTGAAGACGCTGGAGATACGCGGCCTGCTGATCACACGCCATGGCGGCGGCACCTTTGTCGCCGACGTGATCGGCCAGGTGTTCAGCAAGCCGGTGGTGGAACTGATCGCCACTCACCGCAAGGCGACCGCCGACTATCTGGAATATCGTCGCGAGATCGAAGGTGTGGCGGCCGAATATGCCGCACGCCGGGCCACGGCAGACGATCTGGCGCTGCTCCAGCGCATCATGGCGCGCATGGAAGAGGCGCATGAGCGCGCCGATTTCGAGGAAGAAGCCGAGATCGACGTCGAATTCCACCACGCCATCGGCGAATGCGCGCACAATATCATCCTGCTGCACACGCTGCGCTCCTGCTACCGGCTACTTTCGGACGACGTGTTCCAGAACCGACTGGTGATCTTCGGCCTGCCAGGCGCGCGCGAGGCGCTGCTGGAACAGCACCGCGCTATCCACGCGGCAGTGGCCGGCAGTGATCCGGCAGCGGCCCGCAAGGCAGCGATGGACCACATCACCTATGTGGAACGCTCCATGCAGGACGCCGAACGCACAGGCGACTGGCAGCGGGTGTCGAAGCTGCGGCTGCGCCAGCGCATCGGCCCAAGCGGACAACGAAACGGTAAATAGGCAAATACGGAAGCAGGCATGATGAACGGCATTGTCGAGATCAACGATCTGAAGGAACTGGCACGGCGGCGCGTGCCCAAGATGTTCTTCGACTATGCCGATTCCGGTTCATGGACGCAGAGCACCTACCACGCAAACGAAGCGGATTTCGCCAAGATCAAGCTGCGCCAGCGGGTTCTGGTGGACATGACCGACCGCACGCTGGAAACGACCATGATCGGCCAGAAAGTGTCGATGCCGGTGGCCCTGGCGCCGACCGGATTGACGGGCATGCAGCATGCCGACGGCGAAATCCTGGCAGCGCAGGCGGCCGAGGCCTTCGGCGTGCCGTTCACCCTGTCGACGATGAGTGTGTGCTCGATCGAGGACATTGCCGAATCGACCAAGGCGCCGTTCTGGTTCCAGCTCTATGTGATGCGCGACCGCGATTTCGTCGGCCGGCTGATCGACAGGGCCAAGGCCGCCAAATGCTCCGCACTCGTGCTGACGCTCGACCTGCAGGTTCTCGGCCAGCGCCACAAGGACATCAGGAACGGCCTGTCGACGCCGCCGAAATTCACGCCCAAGCACATCTACCAGATGGTGACGCGGCCGCGCTGGTGCCTCGGCATGCTGGGAACCAAGCGGCGGACCTTCCGCAACATCGCCGGCCACGTCAGTGGAGTGACCGACCTGTCGTCGCTTTCGAACTGGACGGCCGAGCAGTTCGATCCGCGGCTGTCGTGGAAGGATGTGGCCTGGATCAAGGAACGCTGGGGCGGCAAGCTGATCCTGAAAGGCATCCTCGACAAGGAAGACGCCTTGATGGCGGCTGAAACCGGAGCCGACGCCATCATCGTTTCCAACCATGGCGGGCGACAGCTCGACGGCGCACCCTCTTCGATCTCCGTGCTGCCGGAAATCGCGGACGCGGTGGGGGACAGGATCGAAATCCATTTCGACGGCGGCATCCGCTCCGGCCAGGACGTGCTGAAGGCGCTGTGCCTGGGCGCCAAGGGCACCTATATCGGCCGGTCGTTCCTCTATGGGTTGGGCGCGCTGGGCAAGGACGGCGTGACGCTGACGCTGGAGATCATCCGCAAGGAGCTCGATACGACAATGGCACTGTGCGGCAAGCGCGACATCAAGGATGTCGGGCCGGACCTGCTCTATCGCTGAGTGATAAATGTCGAAGGGCGTGCATTTTCTTGATGCCAGCGGGCCGGAGGGCATGCGCCTCTATGCCATCGGCGACGTGCATGGCCGGCTCGATCTCCTGCAGGAGATGCATGCGAGGATAAGGGCCGAACTGGAACATGAACCGGCGCAAGACTGGCGCATCATCCATGTCGGCGACTATGTCGATCGCGGGCCGGATTCGAAGGGCGTCCTCGAACTGCTGGCGCAGGCCGTGCGCAACGACGAACGCATGATCACCCTTGCCGGCAATCACGACCTCGGCTTTCTCGCTTTCCTCGCCAATCCGTCACCGAACGAGCTTTTTGCGCATAATGGCGGCGAGCGGACTGCCCTGTCCTATGGGGTACCGCTCGACTTCGGCAGCCTGGCAGCGCTTGCCAAAGGCCATGCGGAACTATGCAGGGCCGTGCCGCCGGACCATATCGCCTTCCTGAAGGGCCTCGGCCTTTCGGCGACGTTCGGCGATTTCTTCTTCTGTCATGCAGGCATAAGGCCGGGTGTGCCGCTGGAAAACCAGCAGCGGCACGACCTGACCTGGATCCGCGCCGAATTTCTTGGCTATGCCGGCCTGCATCCCAAGGTGATCGTGCACGGCCACACGCCATCACCGGAGCCGGAAGTGCTGCCCAATCGCGTCAACATCGACACCCACGCCTGCCGGTCAGGCGTGCTGACGGCACTGGTCATCGACGGAAAAGAGAAGCGGATCGTTTCGGTGCAGGAAGGGCCGACTCAGTAGCGAGCGGCGCTGACGCCGTAGCCGTCGCTGACCATATGATCGCCAGCCGCATCGGCGCTGTAGATGCCCACGCCCCACATGGCAATGGCGCTGAACATGGCAAGGGACAGGAGTGCGGCTTTCAAGGCGGTCATCTCGGTGGAAACTTTTCTATTCCAGCATGAACTTGTTACGAATACGTTGCAGTTCACTGAAAGTTCCCGCTCCTCACCCCTCGGGTCTTCCATGAAGGCGGCGCTCTTCTAGGCGCTTGCGCGGCCATTCACCAGCCGTGCGGGCCGGCTGCAACGCACAATTTTGCGCGCGTGCCATTTCTGCCACGTACGAAAGGAGTAGGCTTCCTTTATTTTCGTATGCCCCATCTCGAAGCGCACACGCTTTCGAGCGACAGGCCTATGTTTTCGTATAGCGCATCGCGAAACCGATTCGCGCCTTCAGGCGAAAGGGCTAAATGGCAGCGACCCAGGCGCGGGCAAGCGCCATTCCGGCCGCATCGGCCTCCCTTGCATGACGGGCTTCCTCACTCTCGAAACGACCGAACCAGTTGGGCTGGCTTCGGGCGATCATGTCGGCAAAGGTGACGTTCCATTGCCTGACCAATACCTGGTCGGCCTCGAAATGGAACTGGAAACCATAGGCGGCGCGGCCGATCCGGAAGGCCTGGTGGCGGGTCGCCGCGTTGGCGGCCAGATGCACCGCGCCTTCAGGCAGCGTGAAGGTGTCGTCGTGCCACTGGAAGCTGGTGAACTGCCGCGGCAACCTGGAAAGCACCGGATCATCGATGGCTTCGTCGCGCAATTCGATCTGGTGCCAGCCGAATTCCGGCGAAGCGCCGATCAGGTTTTCCGCGCCATAGGCGCGCGCCAGAAGCTGGCTACCGAGGCAGATGCCGAGCACCGCCCGGTCACGCCTCTCGAAATCGCGCATCAGGTCGAGCAGCGACGGAATGTAGGGATAGTCGTCATCGGCAAGCGCGTTCTGGCCGCCACCGAGGACGACGAGGGCATCGTGGCCGGTGGCATCGTCGGGCAGGGAATCGCCGAGGTGGGCATTGCGGATATCGATTTGCGCGCCGGCCTCGTTCAGCGCAGCGCCGACCTGACCAAGGCCGGTGCCCTCGTAATTCTGGACGACCAACACGTGCATCGGCGGAGCCCCTGCCTGACATATCCCGGCGGGAGCGATAGCATGGGCATGCCGGTCACACAAAGAGGAAGCCTGTATGCCACTGCAAAACCGCGTCGATCCGTTCGGGGACATTCATGCGGTTGATGCGCGCGGCATGTTCACGGGAAACCGCGGTGTCATCCATGATCCGGCGACGCGCCGGCTGCTCAAACGGCGCTGGAGCACCAAGGCATGGATCATCTGCGAATGCGAGTTTCGCGGCCACAAGCGCGAGGTGATGGGAAGGAACGCGCCAGGGGGAAATGCCGGCTGGACCGAGCTTTTCTTCCTCGACGAAGTGACCGCACTGTCGGCCGGGCACCGCCCCTGCTTTTACTGCCGGCGCGAGCGCGCGATAGAATTCGCCGCGTGCCTGGGCAGAGCTTTCGACACTGCGCCACCCAAGGCGCCGGAAATCGACGCAAGGCTGCATCGCGAGCGGCTGGCATCGGGTGGGCCACCGGTTTCCATCGACCGCAGCGCGCTCGAGGGCCTGCCGGACGGGGCCATGGTGTTCCAGAACGGGAGTTGCTTTGCCAAACGGGAAGGCCGGCTGTGGGCATGGACCTTTCGCGGCTATGGCGATGCCTGGCATTATGCCGAACTTGCCGCGCCCGATATCTGGCTTGCCACTCCCGCCACCACCATTGCAGCCCTGCACGCCGGCTACAGGCCGGTCTGGCATGAGAGCGCTGGAGCAGCAAAGGCTTGACCGCGCTGGCGTGCTCCATCATTCATCCGCCATGCGTGCGAACTATAAAATGCAGCGGCTTTATGTGCCGCAGAATCTTGCCGCCCAAGTAGCCGTGGAGGCGAGCCCGGAGCAGAGCCACTATCTCAGCCATGTGCTGCGGCTCGGCGAGGGCGCGGAACTGCTCTTGTTCAACGGTCGCGACGGCGAATGGCTGGCGCGCATCAAGGCCAAAACGAAGAAATCGGTGCGGTTGCTTGTGGTGGAAGAAACACGCAAGCAGCCAGCGCATCCCGACCTCGTCTATTGTTTCGCACCGCTGAAGCAAGGACGGCTCGACTATCTGGTGCAGAAGGCGGTGGAGATGGGGGCCGGCGTGCTGCAGCCGGTCATCACCCAGCACACGCAGATCGCCAAGCCGGGCCTGGAGCGGCTGCGCTCCAATGTGGTCGAGGCCGCCGAGCAATGCGGCATCCTGGCCCTGCCCGAGGTGCGCGAGGCGCAGAAATTCTCAAGCCTGCTCGCCGGCTGGGACAAGCAGCGACGGCTAATCTTCTGTGACGAAAGTGCGCAGACGAACAATCCGCTGCCTGCCCTGCAAGGGATAGCGGAGCGAAGGCTGGGCCTTCTGGTCGGGCCGGAAGGGGGCTTTTCGGAAGACGAGCGGCGGCAACTCTACGCCCTGCCCTTCGTGACCTCCATTCCGCTGGGGCCGCGCATATTGCGCGCCGATACGGCGGCGGTGGCCGCCCTGGCGGTGATCCAGGCGACAATCGGCGATTGGTAAGGGAGCAACCGCGCAGTTGGCTGTCACACGCTACTGAAGGATGGATTACAATCAAATCCTGTTGACGATAGCGTCAGGATTTTTCGCTTGATCGACCGGGTGTTTGTGGTCATCAAGCGCGCACGATTTTTACGGTGCCGCGCTTGCGGCTTGAGGCGCCGGAATTCATGCGGCCGAAAGGATGAAGAATGGCGCGCGACACCACTGATTTCCAGCCGATCCAGGGCAAGGACGAGCTGGTCGCCTATCTGGCGCAGGGCTGCAAGCCGCGCGAGAAATGGCGCATCGGCACCGAGCATGAGAAGTTTCCCTTCTATATCGATGGCAACAGCCCGGTGCCCTATGGCGGCGAGCGCGGCATCCGCTCGCTCCTGGAGGGCATGCAGAAGACGCTGGGCTGGGATCCGATCCTCGATGCCGGCCGCGTGATCGGGTTGGTGGAGCCGACCGGACAGGGCGCGATCAGCCTGGAGCCGGGCGGGCAGTTCGAGCTTTCAGGCGCACCGCTGGAGACGATCCACCAGACCTGCCGGGAAGGAAACGCGCATCTGGCGCAATTGCGCGAGATCGCCGAGCCGCTCGGCATCCGCTTCCTCGGCCTCGGCGGCAGCCCGAAATGGACGCTTTCCGAGACGCCGAAAATGCCGAAGTCGCGCTATGAGATCATGACGCGCTACATGCCCAAGGTCGGTACACACGGGCTCGACATGATGTATCGCACCTGCACCATCCAGGTGAACCTCGACTTCGAGAGCGAGGCGGACATGCGCCGCAAGATGCAGGTTTCGCTGAAGCTGCAGCCGCTGTCGACGGCGCTGTTTGCCAATTCGCCCTTCACCGATGGGCGGCCCAACGGCCTGCAGAGCTGGCGCGGCGAAATCTGGACCGACACCGATAACCAGCGCGCCGGCCTGCTCGATTTCTGCTTCTCGCCGGATTTCGGCTTTGCCGACTATGTCGACTGGGCGCTCGACGTGCCGATGTATTTCGTCATCCGTGACGGGCGCTATCACGACATGACCCACATGACCTTCCGCCGGTTCATGGAGGGGGCCGCACGCAACGAGATGTCCGACGGCATGCCGACCATCGGCGACTGGGCCAACCATCTGTCGACGCTGTTTCCGGACGTGCGGCTAAAGCGGTTCCTGGAAATGCGCGGTGCCGACGGCGGACCGTGGCGGCGCATCTGCGCGCTGCCGGCCTTCTGGGTCGGCCTGCTCTATGACAGCCAGGCGCTGGATGCGGCCGAAGCGCTGACCGCCGGCTGGACTTACGAGGATGTGCGCGCCATGCGCGAGGCTGTGCCGGCGCAGGGGATCGACACGGATTTCCGGGGCGCCACGCTGCGCGACCTGGCGCGCGAGGTGCTGGACATTTCCCGCCTGGGCCTGAAGAACCGCAACCGCACCAATCGTGACGGATACGACGAGACCACCTTCCTGTCCACGCTGGACGAGGTGGTGGCGCGCGGCACGACCAGCGCGCAGGAAATGCTCAACGCCTACCACACGCGTTGGGGCGGCTCGATCGAACCGGTATTTCTGGAATACGCGTATTAGAAGCGCCGAGCATCCAAGAATGTGCTCCAACATTGCTGTAGGCGGGTCGCGGCGATTGGGTTAGGCTTCTCCTCGGGCGAATGTTCCGAGGAGATTCAAGATGCTTCCCTTGTTCGACATGCTGGCAAACGCGCAGCAAGGCAACGGCATGGAGGCGCTTGCGCGCCAGTTCGGCCTGTCGCAGCAGCAGGCGCAGGCCGCCGTGGAGGCGCTGCTTCCGGCCTTTTCACAAGGGCTGAAGCAGAATACGGCCGATCCTTACGGCATCGGCGCCTTCATGACGGCGATGGCCAGTGGCCAGCACGCCAAATATTTCGAGGACCCGGCCAATGCCTTCTCGCCTTCGGGTATCAAGGAGGGCAACGGCATATTGGGCCATCTGTTCGGCTCGAAGGAACTGTCGCGCGCGGTCGCCGACCAGGCGGCACAGGCGACCGGCATCGGCCAGGAGGTGCTGAAGCAGATGCTGCCGGTGATCGCCTCGATGATCATGGGCGGGCTGGCCAAGCAGTCGAACAGCCAGTTGCAGGCCGGCGGCTTCGGCAGCGGCAATAATCCGCTCGGCGAGATCATCGAGCAGATGATGCGGCAAGGCGGTGGGATGGGCACCGGCGGCGGGCAGCCGCAATCGCCCAACCCGATGGACAATCCGCTCGGCCGGATTCTCGAGGGCATGTTCGGCGGCGGTGCGCAACCGGCCCCGCAGCCACGTGGCCAGGCACGACAGGAACCGGCGCAGTCCCCCTATGGCGACAACCCGCTCGGCAAGATCTTCGAGGAGATGCTGGGCGGCGGGCAAAGGCAGCGGGCGCCGGAACCGCAAGCAGAGAGGACACCGAGCGGCCGGCCGAAGAACCCCTATGACGATCTCTTCGGCAAGATGTTCGAAACCGGAGCCAAGCAGCGCGACGACTACCAGAAGGGTATGGAGTTGATCTTCGAGCAGTTCACCCGGGGCATGGACCGGCATCGGTAGCCGGCTGCCAATAAAAAATGCCCGGTCCGTGGGGGACCGGGCAATGTGCAGGCTAAGCCGGGGGGATAACCGGTGGGAGTGTGGGAGCCTGCAGAAACGAAACTCAGTGACCGCGGCGGGCCAGATCCTCCACCTGAAGCTCGGTTCTGGCGCTCACGATGGCGTTGAGCCGCGAGGTCGGATCGACACCGAACGGCAGATCAACGACAAAGTGAAGGTCTGCGCGCGTCAGGCCGACATCGGCAAGTTGGACATCTGACATTTCGCCGAGGCGGTAGAATTGGCGACGGTTTCGCCAGGTGCGGTAGAGATCGGACACGGCATTCATGACGCGCACAGCGAATGCCGGACGCGTCTCGATACGCATCGTCTCGTGGGCTTCATCGCATATGGTCATGGCCGTTCTCCTTGAAAGCCGGCGGATAGAGGCCTGCCCGTCCTGCTGCAGCGTAGCGTGCGGCGTGACGGCAAATCGGCATCGATCCTTGTGGACGCATGTGAATATGGCAGCGGCTTATTGATTAATCCAACGAATGTTTTTAATCTTTACCATCAAGGATAGTGATGGATGACGCTCATGGCTGCACCGCTCGATCTCGATCAACTACAGACTTTCGTCATGATCTGCGACACTGGCAGCTTCACGCGGGCCGCCGACGAGGTGCACCGCACACAGTCGGCCGTGTCGATGCAGATGCGCCGGCTGGAAGAGCGGATCGGCAAGTCGCTGTTCGAAAAGGACGGCCGCAGCAACCGGCTGACCGAGGAAGGCGAGCGGCTGCTTTCCTATGCAAGGCGCCTGCTGCATCTCAACCGCGAAACGCTGGCCGCCTTCGATGATCGCAGCCTGGAAGGCCAGATCCGGATCGGCACGCCCGACGACTATGCCGACCGCTTCCTGCCCGAGATCATGGCACGCTTCGCACGCTCCAATCCGCGTGTCGAGCTGACCGTGATCTGCGAGCCGACACCGGGGCTGGTGGAGCATATCAAGCGCGGCAATCTCGACCTGGCGCTGGTGACCCACAATGATGCCCGCCAATCTGAAGTGGTGCGGCGCGAACCGCTGCTGTGGGTGACTTCCGCAAACCACGCGACCCATGAGCGCGAAATCCTGCCCATGGCCTTCGGCCGGCCGAATTGCGTGTGGCGGCGCTCGGCCTGCGACGTGCTCGACCGGATGCACCACGACTATCGGGTGCTGTTCACCAGCTTCTCCGCGACCGTGATCGCGGCGGCCGTTCTTTCCGGACTGGCGCTGTCGGTGCTGCCGGAATGCGCGCTGCGCCCCGGCATGCGAGTGCTGGGCGAGAGCGACGGCTTCGGCATACTGCCGGACTGCAAGATCGGCATTATGCGCGGGCACACCGCCAATAGCGAAATCGTCGAAGCGCTGGCCCGGCATATCGCCGAAAGCCTGGACAATATCTCGGTGCCGAGCAGCGAAGAGGATCCAGCCTTCGATCTTGCGGCACTGTCGGTCCTGCGCGGCAAGCGGCACAAGTCTGCGGCCTTGTTGCCGGGCTGGTGACCATCGGCAAAGGGTCGAAGCGTTTCCGGTGCAATTGCCGTGCACACGCATGACCGACCCTTGACCGGGCAATGCGGAAGGGTGCCAATCGCGCCATGAGCGATCTTTTCACCGAATCGAAGACCAACGCCATCGAATATACGGTGAGCGAGATTTCGGGCGCGCTGAAGCGCACCGTCGAGGACACGTTCGGCAATGTGCGCGTGCGCGGCGAGATTTCCGGCTATCGCGGCCCGCATTCCTCCGGCCATGCCTATTTCAGCCTGAAGGACGACCGTGCCCGGCTGGAAGCCGTGGTATGGAAAGGTACGATGAGCCGGCTGAAATTCCGTCCCGAAGAAGGGATGGAGGTGATCGCCACCGGCAGGCTGACCACCTATCCCGGCTCTTCGAAGTATCAGATCGTCATCGACAATCTGGAGCCGGCCGGTGCCGGAGCGCTGATGGCGCTTCTGGAAGAACGCAAGCGCAGGCTCGCCGCCGAAGGCCTGTTCGAGGCGGCGCGCAAGCGGCCGCTGCCCTTCCTGCCGCGCGTCATCGGCGTGGTGACCTCGCCCACCGGCGCGGTGATCCGCGACATCCTCCATCGCATCACCGACCGCTATCCGCTGCATGTGGTGGTG
>JBARWP010000569.1:0-41578 GCA_049646905.1 Pseudaminobacter sp.
GACTAGGTCGAGCGGCGCGTGCAGCGCATCAGCGATTTCGGCAGCGACCGGAACCCCGCCCCGTGGCAGCGCCAGCACGACCGGATTCACAAGCTTGAGCTTCAGAAGCTCTTCCGCCAGCTTTCGTCCAGCCTGCTGCCGATCCCGAAACATCATATCATCCCGCCGGCCACAACCCGCGCAGGCTCTTCTTCATCGAATTCCTGACCTGGACGATCTCGCCGTGCGAGACGTGTCGGTCGAGCAGGCGGAAGACCGCGGCAACAGCCCTGTCAGGATCGTTCAACAGATCGTCGGAGAAAGCCTCCTGCACGCGCTCGATGAAATCTTCCTTCTTGCGCTCCCAAACCGGAGTTTCGAGCGGCTTCCACCCCTCGAAATAAATGCCGCGGATCAGGACGGGCAATTGCGCGGAAAGGTCGGTCATCTCCTCTGGCGACAGCCAGTCTCGAAGCGCGTGAAGCACACATCGCAGCAGATGATAAGCGCGGCGCTCGTTCCAGTTCAGATCCTCGGCGAGCTCATTGACCCATTGCTGGGCCTGCTGCGCTGCCTGGGTGAAATTGACCATCGATGTGCCGGCCATTCGGCCTCTCCCCTGTTTGAACCAACCTTGCGCCCGCCGTGTGGGACAGGCACGCGTCGACGCTTGTGAAAATGCTTGCGCCGTACCTCTGTCGCATCGGCGCGCCAAAAGCGGCGCGCCGATGGTTTGGCGATTGCATCATGCAGCCTTGACGGTGATCTTCTTTTCCGCCTTCTTCGCCTCCGCGGTCTTGGGCAGCTTCACGGTCAGAACGCCCTTGGCGAAATTCGCGTCGATCTTGTCGGCGTCGACGCCCTCGGGAAGCTGGAAGCTGCGCTGGAACGAGCCGTAGCGGCGTTCGGACTGATAATAGTCCTTCTGCTTGTCTTCCTTGACTTCGTTCTTCTCGCCTTTGATCGTCAGGGTATGGTTGGAGAGCTTGATTTCGACGTTCTTTTCGTCGAGTCCAGGCAGCTCGGCCGTGATTTCGTAGGCGTCGTCCTTTTCGACGAGATCCATGGCCGGGGCGACCTGCCATTCCGCACGAGCAATGCGGGGTACTTCGAAGCCAAGCACTCTCGACGGCAGCCGCCAGTCGAACGGACGGAAATCGTCGAACAGCCGGTCTATTTCCCGGCGCAGGCTTTCAAAGGGCGCCCAGTCTTCGGCTTTTGCGGGCGCAGTGGATTTCTTGACGGGCAGTTTGGTGGCAGCTTCGGCCATGGCTGATCTCCTCGTTGGACAATCGGTTGCAGATTCCGACGCCTCCGCTCTTCCACCTTTGGGTCTCCCCAGAGGCGCTAGAGCCGGAGGACGTCGGACCCGCCTGCAGGATGTCGTCGCCCGTCCCGGTCCATCGCTCGGCTGATGACGTTTGGAAACGCCTCATTTGCCTCGCTTCGCCCCAACAGGCTCGATCCAGCAGGAGACTCAGTAAATCGCGTTTGATGACCGGACTCATTGATGCGCGTCAAACCCTGGAACGCTTTCCAAAAGGACTGACGCTCACAAACGCCCGCTCTCAAAGTCGGCACAGGACAACCCGATACAATCAAGACCTGCGGCCAAATGGTCCGCGAGCAGCGGTTCGCCGGTGAGATACTCCGCCGTATGCTCGTTGTGGGCGTCGGCAGCCTGCGCGCGTATGCTCGCCCAGTCGCCCGGTTCATAGTCATCCCGCCCAAGCCACATGAGGGTCACGAGATCGATCTGTTCGTCGTCGGAAAGGTCCGAGATGAGCGAGGTCAGTTCTTCCTGCACCGGATCATCCGCTTGATCCTGCAGGATCGCCGCATTCTCGTCGTCGGTTGGATTGGAGCCAGGGTCAGGCTCGGTCGCCGCTTCCTTTGCATCGAACTGACGCCCCTTCATGATGATGAAGCACACCGTCTCCAGCGGAATCGCCAGCTCCGGCGCCTGGTCATCCTCGGCACCAATACCGCGTTTCATTTCTGTTCGTCCTCTCCATCCGGTTGGTCTTCGCGCCCACGTACGACGCGTTGCCCGACCATCGGGCCGCGCGTTCGCGTCACGACAGTCACGCGTCCCTCGAGGGTGCCGTCCCGTTGATAGTGGATCACCACCCAGTCCGCGGTCTTCTTCAGCTCATGCGCCAGCCGGCTGTTCGAATAGAGCGCCGTGAAATGCCAACCACCGTGGGAGGCGTGCATGATGGGGAGCCAGGCTTCGCCGGTAGGGTTGAAACGCCGCGGCGCGATCTTGCGCAACCGACCTTCGGCCGCACGTTCCCGATACATGCGATCGACATCGAGGAGCACGGTTACCGGGGGCGACTGTGCCTTTCCACTTCGAGAGAAGGCGGGGCGGCCGAGACGTTCCGCAAGAGCGGCCGCGATCATGCGTTTGCGGCGAGGGCCGAATCCTTCGACGGCCAGATCGCCAAAATGGACCGCATATTCCAGATCCTCCAGGCTTTCGAGTTGTCCCTCATCGGCGAGACGGCGCGCCAGTTTCGCCCCGATCCCAGGTATGGTGCGGAACAGCGCCTCCGGCGCCAGTTCACCGCGCAGTCTTTCCATCTGGGACCAGTGGCCGGTCGTCACCAACTCGGCAATCGCGCCAGCGATCCCGACGCCAATGGCGGGCAAGGCTATCAGCCCGGTGCGGCCCTCGCGGGCCAGTATCTCGTCGACCGGCCGGTCAAGAGCGGCAACGACATCCGCAGCACGACGGTAAGCTTGCGAACGAAACCCGCCTTCCCCCTGGCTCACGAGAAGGTCGGCGCAGTCGCGCAGCTTGCCGGCGACGAGAATATTGATTGCGGACGTCTTTGAAGAGGCGTCCTCGTGGGTCGGCCTGCCGGTACGAGCAACAGTCTTCGCGGGCATCCGAAGCTCCTTCGTCCAGCGGGTAGATGCTGCCATGCAATTCCGCGCAGAATAACCATCCAACGACGGTCATCCTTGATGCGCATCAAGGCGATCCTCGTGCCGATGGCGAACGTGACGGCGTGGATGGACGGCGAGTTGGGAACCGATGATCGATTTGGCGCAGAAGGTGCGCTTCTTGAGCGACCCAGGCTCTTATCCTCACGCTACCGCCAGCGTCGAGGCAAGGGAGACTCATATGTCATGGGTCTTCCTGACCGACGACCGCGTCTACAAGCTTAAGAAGCCGGTGAAATATCCATTCCTGGATTTCAGCACGCTTCGCCGCCGAAGGTTTTTCTGCGAGGAGGAATTGCGGCTGAACCTAAGGCTCGCCAACGAAACCTATCACGCCGTCGTGCCATTGCGCTGCGAACGAACGGGCCGTCTCACCCTCACGGACCGCGGCAAGGTCATCGATTGGCTGGTCCAGATGAGGCGGCTGCCGCTCGCCGACATGCTGGATGCGAGGCTGTATCGAGGCGTCGCGACCCGGGAGGATGTCCGCCGGATCGGCGATCGAATGGCCGGCTTCTACGCGGCTTGCGCGCCCGAAGTTACGGAGGGTTCCCTCTACCTGAAACATCTCGCCGGGGAGCAGGCCATCAATCGAACCGTATTGGAACAGCCGGTGCTCTGTTTAGCTGACGTCGCCGGCCCCGTGCTTGATGCGCTCGATCGAGTGCTCACAACGCTTGTGCCTAAGATCAAGCGGCGGATCGCCGATGGTCGCATCGTTGAAGGTCATGGCGATCTGAGACCGGAGCACGTCCACCTGGGCGAACCGATCCAGGTCATCGACTGCCTTGAGTTCAGCCGTCCCATGCGCATGGTCGACCCCTATGACGAGATCAACTATCTGGGACTGGAATGCGCAATGCTGGGTGCTCCGTGGATACGACCCGTTCTCCTGGATATGCTCGGCGCGCGGCTGGGCGACCGACCGGACGCGGACATCATGGCTCTTTATAGCGGCTTCCGGTCAGTGTTGAGGGCAAGGCTTTGCATGGCGCATCTGCTCGACCCCGTAGTGCGTCATCCCGAGAGATGGAAGCCGATGGCTCTATCCTACATCGCGCTGGCGGAGCGCGAGCTCAGTCCTCAATGCCGAGCAGTTCCGAGATCGATTCATTCCCATGGAGACGTCTGATCGCTTCGGCGATCAATGACGCACAGGAAAGAACCTCCAGCTTCGCCTCGTGACCGCCTGCCGCTCGTGTCGCGGAGAGGAGGCTGTCAGTGACGACGATGCGTTGAAGGGCACTGTCGGAAAACAGGGCTGGCGAGCCTTTGCCGAACAGGCCGTGGGTGGCGAGCGCATGAACGTCCTTGGCGCCACCCTCGCGGCAGGCGCGCGCGGCCCTCAGCATCGTGCCACCCGTGCTGATCATGTCGTCGACGAGAAAGACCGCGCGGCCCGCCACATCGCCGGCGAAGAGGTCGCCCGAAACCACGCCGCGGCTACGTCGTTTTTCCATGAAGCCGAAGCCAGCTTCCCGGCCTGTTTCCGCCTCAAAGCTTTCACGCAACAGTTCCGCCCGCTTCACGCCGCCTCCATCAGGAGAAAAAACCACGACCGGAAGATCGCGTGCCAGCCTCAGGACCGCCGGACAAAAAAGCTTGCGCGCGTCGAGATGGATGGTACGGCAGCGGAACGCATTCTGGAACGCCGCCATATTGTGGACGTCGAGCGTGACGAAACAATCGGTGCCGACCGCCTCGAAGAGCTGCGCGATATAGCGCGTCGCTACCGGGTCCCGCGACTTCGTCTGCCGGTCCTTGCGAGCATAAGCGAGATAGGGCGCAACCGCCGTGACGCGCGCGGCGCCGTTTTCTCGGCAGGTCGCGAGGAAAAGCAGCAGCTTCACAAGCTTGTCGTTGGCGGAAATGCCGGGCTCGCCGGCAAGGCTGTGAAGGACGTAAACGTCTCGGCCGCGCACACTGACCAGGGGCCGCGCCTTGTGCTCGCCATCCTCAAAGTCCCGCTCCTCATGCGGATCGGGTTTGGTGCCCAGAGCCTCAGCGACCGCGCCGCCCAGCCGATCGGTCCCCTTCAGCGCAAAAAAACGCATCAAAACCTCCATTCGCAGCAACAGAACCGACGGCTAGGATGGACTGGCAGCTACGGCACGTCGTCGTCCGCCGCCGCGCCGCCCTCCGATTCCCAGCGGGAAATCTGCCTCGTCCCGGCGCGGTCGAACTTCAGTCGGATGCCAACGCCGCGGCCGCTCTCCTCTGGCAGAAAATCCACGCCCAAGCTTTCGAGTGCATGCTGTAGCCGCACCGCCAGCCCTCTGTCGGGATTCCCTGCTTCGGACTCGAATGCTCGGATCGCGGCGACGTCGACGCCGGCCACAGCCGCCAAGGTGGTGCGGTCGATCTTCGCGAGCCTCCGCGCAGCCCTGCATTGCACCGGCGTGATCGGCACAGAAAATCTCCCCTGAAACTACATATCCATTTCCGGAACACTCGCACGTTCGGGCCCCGGGTCCGGAATCTCGGTCATGGTTGCCTCTGTCAGAAGCAAGATACTGGCGACCGAAACTGCGTTCTCCAATGCGATTCGCACGACCTTGGTCGGATCAATGATGCCGGCCTCGACGAGATCGACATATTGCTTTCGGCCGGCATCGAAGCCAAAATTGCCTTTGCCTTCCTGCATCTTTGCGACAACCACGCCACCATCGACCGCGGAATTTTCGGCGATCTGGCGAACGGGCGTTTCGAGCGCGCGTTTCAGGATCTGCACGCCCGTGCGCTCATCGCCCTCGCAAAGCTTCTCCTCCGCTTCGATAGCCTCGACGCACCGCAGCAACGCCAGTCCGCCACCGGGCACGATGCCTTCGGCGACCGCTGCCTTGGTGGCGCTGATCGCATCGTCCAGCGCCTCCTTCCTCGATTTCATCTCCGACTCTGTCGGAGCGCCAACCTTGATGACAGCAACGCCACCCGCCAATTTTGCCAGGCGCTCCTGAAGCTTCTCGCGGTCGTAGTCGCTGGTCGTATCCTCGATCTCGCGGCGGATCTGCTCGACCCGTGCCTTGATGGCTTTGCTGTCCCCGCCTCCGCCTACGATCGTCGTGTTCTCCTTGTCACAGACGACGCGCATGGCGCGGCCGAGTTGCTCGATTGTCACATTCTCCAACTTGATGCCCAACTCCTCCGAGATGACCTGCGCGCCTGTCAGGATGGCAATGTCCTGGAGCATGGCCTTGCGTCTGTCGCCGAAGCCCGGGGCCTTGACCGCGCAGCTCTTGAGCATGCCGCGGATGCGGTTGACGATGAGGGTGGCGAGCGCATCTCCCTCCACCTCCTCGGCCACGACAAGCAGCGGGGCACCCGACTTTGCGACCGCTTCGAGCAATTTGACCAGATCGTTCAGCGAACTGATCTTGCGGTCGGCGACCAGCACCAGCGCGTCTTCGAGGACCGCCTCCATCTTTTCCATGTCGCTGACGAAGTAGGGCGACAGGAAGCCGCGATCGAACTGCATGCCCTCGACCACGTCGAGAACCGTCTCGGTCGTCTTGGCCTCCTCGACCGTAATGACGCCCTCGTCGCCGACCTTTTCCATCGCCGCCCCGATCAGTTCGCCGATCGCGGCGTCATTGTGCGCCGAGATCGTCGCGACCTGTTCCTTTTCCCGCCGGGTCCGTACAGGCTTGGACATGGCCTTCAATGCCTCGACCGCACGCTTGGCGGCGCGGTCGAGGCCACGCTTGATGTCGATCGCACTGGCGCCTGCGACAACGTTGCGCACACCGTCGGCAAACATCGCGTGAGCCATGATCGTTGCAGTGCTCGTACCGTCGCCAACCATGTCACCGGTCTTCTCGGCCGCCTGCCTCAGCATGCGGGCGCCAAGATTTTCCTCCGGGTTCTTCAGGTCGAACTCTTTGGCAATGGTGACACCATCATTGCAGACAATTGGCGCCCCCCACTTCTTTTCAATCAGCACGGATTTCGAGCGTGGCCCAAGCGTGACGCGAACAGCGTCGGCAAGCTGTGTGGCACCACGCAGGATCTTCTCGCGGGCCTCGGAACGGAACAGCACTTGTTTGTGAGCCATGTCGCTAACCTTGAAATGGTGGGATGCGTTACATCGTGCCGGGGGTCCGGCAGTCGTGGTTCTTTCAATCCCGCCTCTCGCCCGTGAGCTGCAGAAGCGTGACGAACAGATTGATGAAATCGAGATAGAGCGTCAGCGCTCCGATCAGTGCCTTCTTGGAGAGGGCCTCGTTCTCATCGCTCTCGATATAGATTTCCTTGATGCGCTGCGTGTCATAGGCCGTGAGACCGACGAACAGCACCACGCCGATGACCGAGACCGCGAACTGCAGCGCGGCCGAAGCGACGAAGATGTTGACGAGGCTTGCAAGGATGATCCCGATCAGGCCCATGAGCAGGAACGAACCGAAACGTGTCAGGTCGCGCCCGGTTATGTAGCCATAGAGACTCATCGCACCGAACGTGGCGGCAGCGATAAAAAACGTCCTGGCAATGCTTGCGTCCGTATAGACGAGAAATATCCCCGAAAGCGACAAGCCCATCAGGATCGCGTAGATCCAGAAGGTCAGCTGGGCAGCGGCAAAGCTCATCCGCTCGATGCGGAAGCTCAAGAAGAAGACTGCCGCGAGCGGCGTCAGCATGCCCACCCAAATCAGCGGTGTCCCGGCGATATGTTGATAGAAGCCCGACTGCGCTGCAGCGTAACCGGTTAGCCCGCTGACGATGAGACCGCCGGCCATGAAGTTGTAGACCCTGAGCATATATTCCCGCAGGCCCGGATCGATATGCTCAGTTACATCGGATCCCGCTTGATAGCCGGGGCCGGTGTCCTGCCGAGGATTGTAGGCCATGGTTTAGCTCCGCCTGGGCAATGCAAAAATCATACTGCCATCGCTGCGCGGAGTTTGAATTGACGGGGATCAAGTCCCGCCGGCGCGGAGATCGGGCGCCATCGATCAGGGCCTCGGGCACGTTTTCCCTGAGTTCGGCAAGCCAGACCGTTGCAACGCTGTCGGAGGGTGCTCGCCAGTCGCCCCTGGGCGACAGCGAGGACGTAATCTTCGGACTGTTCAGCAGCGTCGAGCGCTTGAACTGGTTGGAAAAGAATCGTTTGAGAACACCTCGAGCCAATGCCTGATTTCGGCCAGCGTATAGGCGCGCCGGTCTGCTGCAGGCAGGTCGACGGCTGTAGAGGGATGTGAATTCGCTCATTTTCGCCTGACCCAGCGAGCGCCGCCGGCACGATATTCTGGGCATGGCTGGGCTATCGATTTGATATGCATCAAGGCGTTTGATTGGTGCCTGCTCGACTGTTCTCATATGGATGACTTTTTCCTTCTTACCCTCGCCGCGCGACTGGCCGAGGAGGCTGGGGCGGAAATTCTTGCGCTTCGTGCCCGCGGCTACCAAACGACCGAGAAGCCGGATCGGTCGCCGGTTACGGACGCGGATATCGCATCGCAGCGCATCATTGTCGCGGGACTACGGTCTGCGACACCTGACGTTCCTGTCATTGCCGAGGAATCGCCAGGCGCAACGGGGATACCCTCGCCCATGTTCTGGTTGGTGGATCCATTGGATGGCACACGAGAATTTGCCGCCAGCCTAGACGAGTTTGTTGTCAACATCGCGTTCGTTCGGGATCATAAGGTGGTGCTGGGGGCGGTTGCAGCACCCGCCCGGAAGCTGTTGTTTACCGGGATCGTCGGTCAGGGCGCTTGGAAACACACAAGCGGCGAGGGAATTCCCATTCACGTCCGCAATGCGCCTCGAAACGGCCTCGTCGCATTGGTCAGTCGTCACGATGCAGACGATGAACGACTGGCACCCATGCTTGCAAAACACAACATCGCCGACACGATCAAGATGGGATCCGGCTTGAAGTTTTGTCGGATCGCCGAGGGCACGGCGGACCTTTATGCGCGGCCTGGCCGCACCATGGAATGGGATACGGCGGCCCCGCATGCCATCCTGCAGGCGGCAGGCGGCGCCGTGTTGACGACGGACGGCAAGCCTCTTCTTTACGGGAAACCGAACTGGCAAAATCCGCCTTTTGTGGCCATCGGGTGCTGACAATCCCGCGAGCCAAGGGCGATGCCAAAGCAATTGGAAGCCAGAATCCGACCGGCTCAGTCAAGTCGAAAGCCGGAGGCGTCCGCGATGATGAAGCGTCCTGTGATCATGGGTACTTTCAAGACGGGACCGCGATCATCGCGATCCTGCACGGGCAAACCCGCAACGTAGCGATGCGGCTTAAGGATAGTCTGCCAGATAGTGGGGAAATCCAATCCTCTGCCGCGCGCAGAATTGCATGATCTGACGAGTTCCGAACCGATATCCATTCTTATGCGTGCATCGCCAAACCACTGATATTTTACAATTATATGATTCTCAGGGAAGCGATTTGATCCAAATCAAACAGCGGCCGCCACGATGAACTCGCCTGAGTGACATCGGTGACCAGAGTGCGAGAATAGGCCGGTTAGCGTCGGCCGCCTCTTTCGCACTTAATGCGCATTGTCCGAATGGATCGCTTCCGCGATTTGCCCTTTGCATAAGGACGCCGATCGACCTGGTGGTCTGCGTCGTCAGAGCGGATCAGCGATTGATGCTGATCAAGGCCGCCAGAGCGGTCCTCTGATTTTGATCATGAGCACAATCCTCAAGCTGAAACGGAGCTGCGCCATGGTCGGCATTACATTGAGTCCAGAACAGATCCAATCCGCACCGCCGGAGGTACGAAACTGGCTGCAGCACGAGATTGCCGCCTCGTTGGGAACTGACGCGGGACCAAGATTCTCGAATGACCCTCAGCGGCTTGGGATCTGCTCGCCCCGAGAAGCGGAAGCGATTTATGGCTCGGTTCGGAGCATGTTTCCGGTCGTCAATGTCTTCTTCGAACTCGGGCGCGAAGGCGCGAGCATAGGCCAGGAGGGCGTGGAAGCCTACCGGCTCGTCGACATGCTTCGCCATACGCGCCTTGCCGGCATGCAGCAGCTCGGCGCTTGCCTGCAAATGATCAATCAGACATTCCGAGAGATTCACAACGACAATGAGGCCGCGCTCCTGGTTGTCGATCCGAGGGGTTACTGCATTGTCGCTGCCGAAACCCAGCGCAACATCCTTGCGCTCTGGACTCAACTCGGGGCGGCGCAGCGGATCGCCCAGCCCGATGCGGCAGGAAGCCCTAAGGCAACGCTTGCGCAGCCTTCCGCGCCATTCATGACGTCGGGCACGGTGCCGCCCTCGTCCATTCATCTGGACGGCGCTTTTCCGGACGTGACCGCACAGTCGCTTGGCGCACAAACGGCCCAGCCATGAGCCGTGCCGGACGCAACTGGCTGCTCGTTGGTTTGCTGGCTGTCCTTGCCGCCGGCGGATACTATGCTTTGAAGCAGTCCCGCAACGGCGCGTTGCCGGAAGGCATAGCGAGCGGCAACGGTCGCATCGAAGCCGTCGAAATCGATATCTCGGCGAAGTCTCCGGGGAGGATCAAGGAGATCCTTGCCGGCGAGGGCGATTTCGTCAAGGCTGGCGACGTGCTGGCGCGTATGGATACGGCCCAACTCGAGGCCCAGCGCCGCCAGGCCGAGGCTCAGCTGCATCGGGCCAGGATTGCTATCGACACCGCCAATTCCCTGATCACGCAGCGCCAGGCGGAAAGGACGGCGGCCGCGGCGATTGTTAGTCAGCGGGAAGCCGAACTTGATGCTGCGCAGCGGCGGTTGGCGCGGTCCGAGCAGCTTGCCGTCAACAATACAATCTCGCAGCAGATCCTCGACAATGACCGGGCGGCCGAACGCAGCGCCGCCGCCGCCGTTGCAGCGGCCGAAGCGCAGCTTGCCGCCAGCGAGGCGGCGATCAACGCGGCCAAGGCGCAAGTGGTCGACGCTGGAGCTGCGGTGGATGCGGCGCAGGCTGCTATCGAGGCTATCGATACGGAAATCGACGAAGCAACACTCCGCTCACCGCGGGACGGGCGCGTGCAATATCGCGTGTCCGAACCGGGCGAAGTGCTCGGCAGCGGCGGGAAAGTGCTCAACCTCGTCGATCTCGGCGACGTCTACATGACCTTCTTCCTGCCCACCGCGCAGGCGGGACGCGTCGCAATCGGGACGGAAGTCCGGCTCATCCTGGATGCTGCGCCGCAATTCGTCATCCCGGCCAAGGCCACATTTGTCGCAGATGTCGCACAGTTCACGCCGAAGACAGTGGAGACGGAAGAAGAGCGCCAGAAGTTGATGTTTCGCGTCAAGGCGCAGATTGAGCCGGATCTGCTGCGCAAATATGTCCAGCAGGTGAAGACCGGCCTTCCCGGCACCGCCTACATCAAGCTCGACCCGAATGCGGAATGGCCAGCCGCGCTGCAGGGAAACCTGCTCCAATGAGCCCCGAAGCGCCGTCTAGCCCGGTTGCCCGGCTGCAAAGCGTCGGACTCAGCTACGGAGCGACGACGGCCCTCGAAGCTGTCACGATCGACATTCCATCCGGCTGCGTTGTTGGCCTGATCGGCCCGGACGGCGTGGGCAAATCGAGCCTGCTGTCGTTGATCGCAGGCGCTCGGACGATCCAGCGAGGCCGCATCGACGTGCTCGGCGCCGACATGGCGAACGCGGCGCACCGTCACAGCGCGCAGCCGCGCATAGCCTACATGCCGCAGGGGCTTGGCAAGAACCTGTACCCGGCGCTGTCGGTCTTCGACAACATCGATTTCTTTGGCCGCCTCTTCGGTCATGGACGGCATGAACGGGAACGCCGCATCGGCGACCTCATGGATAGCACGGGGCTGGCGCCTTTCGCCAACCGGCGGGCGGCCAAGCTTTCGGGCGGCATGAAGCAGAAGCTCGGCCTCTGCTGCGCGCTGATCCATGATCCGGACCTCCTGATCCTCGACGAGCCAACGACCGGCATCGACCCGTTGTCACGAAAGCAATTCTGGCAGCTGATCGAGCGGATACGCGACAGCCGTGCAGGCATGAGTGTGATTGTCGCCACGGCCTACATGGAAGAGGCCGCGCGCTTCGACTGGCTGATCGCCATGGATGGCGGGCGAGTGCTTGCATCGGGTAGGCCGGGCGAGCTTCTTGCGCAAACCGACACGACCGACCTCGACGCAGCCTTCATCGCGTTGTTGCCTACCGAAAAACGTGGCGACTACCAGAAGGTCGTGATTCCCCCGCGCCCGCCCAGTGCCGACGGTGAAACGGCCATTGAGGCCCAACATCTGACAAAACGCTTCGGCGACTTCACGGCCGTCGACGACGTCAGCTTCCGCATCGCGCGTGGCGAGATATTCGGCTTTCTCGGCTCCAACGGCTGCGGCAAGACGACGACGATGAAGATGCTGACCGGCCTTCTCGACGCAACCGATGGACGGGCCAGGCTATTCGGGAAAGAGATCGATCCGCACGACATCGAGGTCAGGCGCCGAGTCGGCTATATGTCGCAGGGATTCTCTCTCTATTCGGAACTCACGGTACGCCAGAACCTCGACCTGCACGCCCGACTGTTCGGCCTGCCTGCGGCCGGCATCGCGGCGAGGGTCGACAATGTGGCGCAGCAGTTCAATCTGGTCGGCCAAATGGACACGCTGCCGGAGGCGCTGCCGCTCGGCATTCGCCAACGCTTGTCGCTGGCGGTCGCCATGATCCATTCGCCGGACATCCTGATCCTCGATGAGCCGACGTCGGGCGTCGATCCGGTCGCCCGCGATGGCTTTTGGCGTATTCTCATCGACCTTTCGCGCCGCGAGAATGTGACGATCTTCGTGTCCACCCATTTCATGAACGAAGCCGAGCGCTGTGATCGCATATCCCTGATGCATGCGGGTAAAGTTCTCATCAGCGACACACCGCAGGCGATCGTGGCCAGCCGTTCGGCAACAACGCTCGAAGCTGCCTTTATCGACTATCTGGAAGGCGCCGCGGTCGACGGCAAGCAAACCTCCGCCGCGCCGGATATAGTGCTGAGCGCACCGGTCGGAAAAGGTTCTACCCCGCCCGAGGCCAGTCGATTTTTCGATGTCCGCCGCATGTTCGCCTACACGAGGCGGGAGAGCCTGGAGCTGCTGCGCGATCCGATCCGCGCAACCTTGGCGACGGTGGGCAGCCTGATCCTCATGTTTGTGATCGGCTACGGCATCAACATGGATGTCGAGAACCTTTCCTTCGCCGTTCTCGACAATGACGACACCACCATCAGCCGGGACTATACGCTCCAGCTTTCCGGCTCACGCTTCTTTACCGAGAAGCTGCCGTTGACCAGCTATGCCGACATGGACCGGCGCATGGAAAACGGCGAAATCAGCCTGGCGCTGGAAATCCCGCCGGGCTTCGGGCGCGACCTGTCGCGCGGCCGCGACGTTGCCGTCGGCGCTTGGATCGATGGCGCGATGCCGGCTCGGGCTGAGACCGTCCGGGGCTATGTCGAGGGAATGCACATGACCTGGCTCGCGCAGAAGGCGCGCGAGATCTATGGCGCGTCCGCCGCGCCAGGCGATTTCCAGTTGGAGATTCGTTACCGCTACAATCCGGATGTCCGCAGCCTCGACGCCATCGCTCCGGCGGTCATCCCCATGCTGCTCCTGATGATACCGTCGATGCTGGCGGTGCTGAGCGTGGTGCGCGAGAAGGAGCTCGGCTCGATCATCAATTTCTATGTTACGCCAGTGACCAGGCTCGAATTCCTGCTGGGCAAGCAGATCCCCTATGTCGCGCTGGCGATGATGAATTTCCTGCTGCTCACCGGGTTCGCCATTTATGGCTTCCGTGTTCCATTCACCGGCAGCTTCGCGACCTTCTCGGCGGCGGCGTTCCTCTATGTCGTCGTCGCAACCGCGATGGGGCTCTTTCTGTCGACCTTCATGCGCAGCCAGATCGCGGCGATTTTCGGCACCGTACTGCTTACGATGATCCCGGCCGCGCAATATTCAGGAATGATCGACCCGGTTTCATCACTGCAGGGGGCGGGCGCGTTTATCGGGCAGATCTACCCGGCGACGTATTTCATGACGATCTCGCGCGGAGTCTTTTCAAAGGCCCTCGGCTTCGGTGACCTCTGGAAGGCCTTTGTCCCCTTGCTGGTTGCTATTCCTGTTCTCATCGGCCTTAGCGCGGCCTTCCTCAGGAAGCAGGCGCGCTGATGCGATCAGCCAACATCCTTCAATTGGGCGTCAAGGAGCTGCGCGGCCTGCTGCGAAACACCATGCTGCTTGTGTTGATCGCCTTTGCTTTCACGATACAGATCTATACGGCTTCCAAGGCGATGCCGGAAACGCTCAACCGGGCGCCGATCGCAATTGTCGACGAAGACCAGTCGGCCGTCTCGTCCCGCATCGTCAGTGCCTTTTACCCACCCTATTTCGTTTCGCCGAAGCTGATTTCGCAATCCGAAATGGACAGCCGCATGGATGCCGGCATCGATACGTTTGCGCTCGACATTCCTCCGGGTTTCCAACGCGACCTGCTCGCCGGCCACTCGCCCACCATTCAGCTCAACATCGATGCGACGCGTATGTCGCAGGCGTTCACGGGTGGAGGCTACGTACAATCGATCGTCTCGGGAGAGGTCGGCGAGTTTCTTGCCCACCACAGGACGGAGACGCGGCTGCCGGTCGAGATCGACCTGCGCGCCCGCTTCAACCAGGAGCTGAACAAGGGATGGTTCGGCGCCATCAACGAGCTGATCGAGGTAATCACGATGCTCTCCGTCATCCTGACGGGCGCTGCGCTGATCCGCGAACGTGAGCATGGAACGATCGAGCATTTGCTGGTAATGCCGGTGACCGCTTTCGAGATCATGGTCGGCAAGCTGTGGTCCATGGGACTGGTCGTGTTGGCGGCATCGGCCTTTTGCCTGATTTTCGTCGTGCAGGGCCTGCTGGCGGTGCCCACCAACGGGTCGCTGGTTCTGTTTCTCGCGGGCGCGGCGCTCGATATATTCGCCATGACGTGCCTCGGCATGTTCCTTGCGACAGTCGCAGGCTCCATGCCGCAGTTCGCATTGTTGGTGATGATGGTGCTGATGCCGCTGCAATTGTTGTCAGGCGGGATCACGCCGCGCGAGAACATGCCCGAGATCATCCAGGCCATCATGGTCGCCGCGCCCAATACCCACTTCGTCATACTGGCACAGGCTGTTCTTTTTCGCGGCGCCGGTCTGGCCATCGTTTGGCCGCAGCTCGTGGCGTTGCTCGCCATTGGCATCGCGCTTTTCGCTTTCTCGCTGCGCCGTTTCCGCCAATTTCTAGGCTAGACGGGCAATACAATTCGCAAACGCTTCTGGCGTACTCTCCGACCCGCGGTTGCTGCCAAAATTGGGTTTCGCTCAGCATTAATCGAGATCCTTTGATCCCGCTCAATGCGCCGGTCAGATACCCGGAGATGATACTCGTCAGCGCACAGAGGACGGCCCGCTTTTGCGGGTTGAGCGGCGAGGAAGAAATATGCTCTCCGATCTGAAAACAGACCTTCTGGCGTTGATCCCCTCGCTGAGGGCGTTTGCTTTCTGCCTGACCCAGAACCTTTCGGACGCCGACGACCTTGTCCATTCTGCCTTGATCGAGATCTGGTCCAGCCAAACGGCCGACAGGGACCAGAACCTGAAGACCGCAGCCTTTGCTATCGTGCATGGTCGATTCCTGCAGGCGGACAGCGCCAGTCAACCGTGGATGCAGAGCCCCAGAAGCGAATGGTTTGCGACGTCAGACGGCGCCTTCGCGGCGTGCTTCAGGCTCCTGCCCCGAACCGTGCGGACGGCCATATCCTTAATTGAGGTGTGGGGGTTCGATTCAGTGCAGGCGGCCGAAATTTGCCGCTGCGATGTCGAGACAATAGAGCGCCGCGTCGCGACAGCCTGCGACCGTCTAGCCAAAACAATATCGGAGCCCCACCGCATGCGTTTGACCCGGGTCAATGACGTTGCGACGGTAAACTGTTCCAATGCACTCCACGTCACTTAAAGGCCTGTCGGCGACCTGCTGCGTCGTGGCTAATACGAGTGAAACAATTTCAGTATCGCGCTGGAGAGAACAACATGCACATCCGCACGCTGAGCACACTCGAGTGCACCAAGATGCTGTCCGCAAGTCGCCTCGGCCACCTCGCCTGCGTCAAGGATGGAAGTCCTTATGTCGTGCCGATCTATTTCGCCTATGCCGACAATCATCTCTATGCATTCTCGATGCCAGGCAAAAAGATCGATTGCATGCGCGCAAACCCTCAGGTTTCGGCCGTGATTGAGGAACACGGGCGCGGCAGGGAATGGAAGAGCGTCATTGTCGACGGGCGCTATGAAGAGCTGCCAGACCGCATCGGCCACAAGAGGGAGCGGGATCATGCCTGGTCGCTGCTCAGCAAGCATGTCGACTGGTGGGAGCCTGGCGCCCTCAAGCCTGTGACGCCTCCCGTGGCGGACCATTCAGATCACGTGTTCTTCCGCATTTCCGTGGACCAGCTTTCCGGCCGCGAGGCGACAGAAGCTTGAGTTCATTGGTAGGGATTGTTTCAGCGCAACGCGCGCCGGGATTTCTTGTGACAAAGGAACGTCGATCAAGCGGAGGTGTATATCTAATGGCATTCAAGACCCTTCTCGCCGTGACAGGTCCCGATCTGGGTGATTGCGACCTCAAGCTGGCCATCGCACTTTGCGAAGAAATCGAGGCTCACCTGGCCGTGTTGGTGGTGGCGCTCGCTGCGCCGCCCCCGATCGGCGAATATGCCGCCGTGGTGTCGGACGATTGGCTCCAAGAGAGGCGGGCCGACATGGCGAAGCTACATCAGCGCACCGCAGCGGTTACCGCCCTGCTCGCCACCAGTCCCGTTTCATCAGATGTCTCGAGCGAGTACCCAGAAGAGGCAGGGGCTGACGACGTCATCGGTCGGCGCGCACGCTATGCGGATGTCACGCTGCTCGGGCCGGAACTGCTTTCTCGCGGCATATTGAAAAGCAAGGCAATTGAGGGGGCGCTGTTTTCTTCGGGAAAGCCGCTGCTGCTCGTTCCTGAGGGCGCTTCGCCAACCCTCAAACCCAAACGCATAATGGTCGCTTGGGATTCGCGCATCGAGGCGTCCAACGCCGTAGCCCGCTCTCTCGATTTGTTGAGCGCCGCAGACGACGTGCACCTGGTGCTCGTCGATCCGCTTGAGGGCGAAACTGGACAAGGCGCAGAACCCGGCGCCGACGTAGCAACCTATCTGGCGCGCTTTGGCGTCAAGGTGACGGTCAATCGAGTGCCCAGCCAAGGCAGGACCGTTGCGGCCACACTCCGTCAGCATGCAATCGATACCTCCGCCGACTTGCTTGTAATGGGCGCGTATGGCCACTCCAGACTGCGCGAACGGATATTTGGCGGCGTAACCAGATCAATGATCGACGAACCGCCGTTGCCCATCCTGATGGCACGCTGAGCCGCATGCAGCGCATGTCGTCGAGCCAGGGGCCGATCTTTCTGGAAGCGCCGCCTGCGGCGGTCCAGTCGACAGCACCTGCTTGAGGAATTGTCCTGGGATCGACTGCCAGGCTCTCAGGTTGGTGAAATCGGAGGAGTCCCATTGAGCCTCACGGACCAGAAAGACGTCATCGCACTCTTGGCAGAGCCCAAAGCGTATCAGGTGGTGGCTCCAGTCGAGACCATGGAAACACATATCTCGCGCATATTTCTGGCCGGCGATCGCGCTTTCAAGCTGAAGCGCGCCGTGAAGCTGCCCTACGTCGATTTCTCGACGGCCGATCTCAGGCTCGCCGCGTGCCGAAAGGAAGTCGAGCTCAACTCTAAGACTGCGCCTGGCCTCTATCTCGGCGTACGTCGCATCACGCGTGAAGATGATGGAACGCTGGTGTTCGAGGGAACGGGGGTACTGACGGATGCCGTCGTCGAGATGCGGCGGTTCGAGCAGGCCGCCCTGCTCGATCGCATGGCGGAAGCCGGCGCGCTCACACCCGATCTGATGACCCGTACAGCACGAATGATCGCGCGCTTCCACCGCGACGCCCCGGTCGTGCATGCCGGCACGGGCGCGTCGAATCTGACCGGCGTGCTCGATATCAACCGGGCAGGCTTTGCAACCAGCCATGTCTTCCGCGCCGATGAGGTGGAGCCTCTCGACGCCGCGTTCCGCACAGCGCTTTCGCGCCACGCCATTACGCTGAACCAGCGCGAGGCGGCCGGAAAGGTGCGGCGCTGCCATGGCGATTTGCATCTACGCAACATCTGCATGCTCGATGATGAACCCTGTCTGTTCGACTGCATCGAGTTCAATGACCAGATCGCGACGGTGGACGTGCTCTACGACATAGCCTTCCTGCTCATGGATTTGTGGCATCGCGGCTTCCCGGCTCTGGCCAACCTTGTCGTGAACCGCTACCTCGACGAAACAGACAACGAGGATGGCTTTGCCCTTCTGCCTTTCCTCATGGCCGTCAGAGCGGCCGTGCGGGCCCATGTCACCGCGACGCAGGTGGAGGAAAGCGGTGATCCATCAGGAAAGCTTTCCGGCGCGGCCCGTGCCTATTTTGACCTCGCCGGCGATTTGCTCAGAGAGCACCCCGCACGTCTCGTGGCGATCGGCGGTCTGAGCGGCTCGGGCAAGACCACCGTTGCGGAGGCATTGGCCGCCCATGTGGGAGCACCACCTGGGGCGCGCATCGTCGAGAGCGACCGCATCCGCAAGGCATTGCATGGCGTGCCGCCCGAAACACGTCTGCCAGACAAGGCCTATCGGCCGGAGGTTTCCGAGCGCGTCTATCGCGAGATGGCCTGGCGCGCAGCGCTCATTCTCGGGCAGGGCGGGTCCGCCCTCGCCGACGCCGTCTTTGACCGGCTGTCAGACCGCGAGCGCATCGCGCGGGCAGCCACGGATCGTCACCTGCCGTTCACAGGCATTTGGCTGGACGCTGCTCCGGATGTGCTTTGGCATCGGGTCAATCAGCGCCGCGGCGGTCCATCCGACGCCACTGTCGACATCCTGTCTCGGCAATTGCAGAGAGATGTGGGCGAGATCGCCTGGCATCGGCTCGATGCCGCCAGCGACTTGACCAAAATCGTATCTGACATTCTCGCCCTGCAATCTCGTTAAGGCGGAGCGCGAACTTAGATGATGCGTGCTCTCCAGCAGCGCTTGCTCATCGCCCGACACCCAGCCAAACCTTCGGCACCCGTCCAGTTTCTGGACGAGGTAGTGAACATCGAAATCTATCGATGCGTCCGGCATGGGTCGGAGGCGGAAATTCAAGGCGCCACGCTACCCGGGAAACCTTGTTCACGACAATGGAGCGTTCATAGGCGTGCAGGCTCTACAATGCTGCCTTGGCGTCAGGCGTCGACGATGGCCGCCTGAATTGCCTCGAGAGGACAACCGCTGAGATCTTTTGCGAGCTGGCCGATCAGCTTTGCTGCAAGCACATCGTGAAAATGCTTCCGCAATTCACCCAACGTGCGCGGATCAGCGATGATCAGAAGCTGTCCGAATTTGTCTGCAAGCGCTTCTCGATTCAGATAATCAGCCACCGCGGCGGCGAAATCGTCCTCGACGTGACGTCTGTCGTCAGGATTGGCTGTAGAGCTGCGGTGACGAGATCCCGATCCCGCTCTGCCCGTGCCGAGATTCGGTGCCGGCAGTTCGATCAGATTGATATGCGGCTCGTGGCCCGAGTTACGGAACAGCCGCATTCTTTTCCCGTCAACCACCGCTACAACAGCATCATTCGGCAGAATCATGTCTTTCTCCTATGCGACCACCTGGTTGCATTTTGCCGGTCGCGGGCATGTGCTAAACGTGTTCTTGCGGTCGAGGGCCAATCAAAGAGGCGCCGAGCCGGATCAGGGTATCAGCACACTGAACCGGTCGAGGAGAGTGCTGAGGCACTCAGCAATCCCGCGAAATCTGTTCAACAATTTCAGAATCTCGGCTGCCGTTCTTTGATTTCAATCAACCCGAATCCTGCCCCCTGAGCATGCTCTGCCTAACACGTTCGTTTCCGGCGCCATGTGGCCCTGGCATGTCATAGCTGACGCGTTTCAGGCGCTCGATTACCTCTTCGATCTGCGAGTCTCCTTCCCCGAGCGTCCGAAGCACTATCCCTCCCAGCAGCAGGCTGGACTCGATGGTTTCGGGCATGACGCTGGTGGCACCGCTGCGCAGGAGATCTTTCATATGTGCTGTATCGCGCGCACGCACGATCACCGGAAGATCCGGCAAATCCTTTCGTATGCACCTGAGAACGGCTGCGGCCGCAGCCGGGTCGTCCAATGTGATGACGGCGGCGGGAGCGTGATCGACTCTGGCGGCCTGGGTGATGGCTTCCTTGGCCGCGTCCCCGAAGAACACCGGCAGCCCTTTTGCGCGTGCTTCCGCGACATTGGCTGCGTCAAGGTCAACAGCTACCCACTGCAAGTCCCGCGCCTCGAGCATCTGGGCGATCGTCTTGCCCACGCGACCGAAACCGGCAATGACGACATGCCCGGAGTAGCGTTCCGCTTCGGCCTCCAAGGTGGCTACGCCGCCAACTCCTCGCTGTTCAAGCCAGGCTTGCGCACGCCGCCCGGCGGCGGCCAGGAACGGCGTCGATGCCATGGTGATGGCCACGACCGCCAGAAGAAATTGGCCGGTTGCAACCGGAAGCACCGCGGTTCCCATGGCAAGCGAGAACAGAACGAAGGCGAACTCTCCTCCTTGGGCAAGATGAAGGCCAGCATTTGCCGCAAGTGATATCGGCAACCCGAACAGCCGTCCGAGGAGCATGACGACCATCGCCTTGGACGCCATGAGGGTCGCCGCAACCGCCACGACCTGCAGCAATTGGGGAACGATGACCTTCAGGTCCACGAGCATGCCGATCGAGATAAAGAACAACCCCAGGAGGATGCCCCGCACTGGACGGATATCCGCGTCAATCTGGTGTCGGTATTCAGTTCCAGCCAGCATCAGCCCGGCCAGGAAAGCTCCCAAGGCCATCGACAACCCTGCCGCAGCGGTTCCCCATGCCGTCGCCAGCACGACCAGCAGCGTTGCCGCCGCGAACAGCTCCGGGCTGCGCGTGTCCGCGATCATGCGGTAGAGCGGCCGGAGGATCACCCGGCCGACAACGATAAGCATGGCGAGAGCGGCAACCGCTTTTAGTCCCGCAACCATCAGGGCAAGAGCGAGCGCCTCCGGCTCTCTCCCCAAGGCGGTTACAACCGCCAAGCCCGGCACCGGCCAAGTCCTGGAGAAGCAGCACCGAAAGGATTACCCGGCCGAAATGCGTGGAGAGTTCGCCTCTTTGAGAAAGGAGTTGAAGGACGAAGGCTGTCGAGGACAACGCAAGCGCTCCGCCGATGACGGCAGCCTGCCCCCACCCTACTCCGAACAGGAGAGCGCCCCCTGCAAGAATGGCCCCCGTCGTGGCTACCTGTGCTACGCCTAAGCCGAAAACATAACGCGCCATCACCCTCAGTCGCTCGGGCGACAATTCAAGACCGACCGCAAAGAGCATGAAGACAACCCCCAGCTCCGCCAACCGATGGGTGCCTTCGAGCTCGCGTATCAGTGCTAAGCCATGAGGGCCAATGGCCACTCCAGCGACAAGGTAGCCGATTACAGAATTGATTCCGAAGCGTCGGAACAGCGGCACAACGATTATTGCGGCAAGCAGGAGGACAACCGCGTCGCGCACGAGCGAATAGTCTTGGGGCGCAGGTTCGGGCATCGTCAACCATAGCACGTCTGAAGCATTGGCTGCTCCAGGCAAAGGCAGCTTCCGGAATGATGCTGTGCTGCCATATTTGGCAGCCCGCTCCGCAGCAACGGCGCATGGCTTAGACTAGGTATTCGACATCGCTGCGCACCGGCGCGTGTGCCATGACCCTCGCAAAACAGCCTTGGCCTTCCTTGATCTCGATCAACTAGGATCGGGGGTTGCTCAGCCCTGCCCGGCCGGATTTTCGCCGTCATTCACTCCCCGGCCAGCGCCAGTCGGCCACCATCGGCATGTCTGCGCCATGCTCACGGATATAATGATAGTGCTCAGTCAGCCGGTCACGCATCGTCTGTTTGGCATAAGCGGCGGCGGCCCCGAGCTTCGGCACGCGGTCGATCACGTCCGACACCAGATGGAAGCGGTCGAGATCGTTGCGCACCACCATATCGAAAGGCGTGGTGGTCGAACCCTCTTCCTTGAAGCCGCGCACATGCATGTTGTCGTGGTTGGTGCGCTTGTACGCAAGGCGATGGATCAGCCAAGGATAGCCATGATAGGCGAAGATCACCGGCTTGTCCCTGGTGAACAGTTCGTCGAAATCGACATCGGACAGGCCATGCGGGTGCTCGGTCTTGGGCTGCAGCGTCATCAGGTCGACGACATTGACGACCCGCACCTTCAGATCCGGACTGTGCTGGCGGATGAGGTCGACGGCGGCCAGCGTCTCCAGCGTCGGCACGTCGCCGCAGCAGGCCATCACCACGTCCGGTTCGCCGCCGCGGTCGTTGCTCGCCCATTCCCAAATGCCGATGCCAGCCGAGCAGTGCTTGATAGCCTCGTCCATGGTCAGCCATTGCGGCTGCGGCTGCTTGCCGGCAACGATGACGTTGACGCGGTTCCAGCTGCGCAGGCAGTGGTCGGTGACGTAGAGCAGCGTGTTGGCGTCCGGCGGAAAATAGACGCGAACGATCTCGGCCTTCTTGTTCACCACATGATCGACGAAACCCGGATCCTGGTGGCTGAAGCCGTTATGGTCTTGCCGCCAGACATGCGAGGTCAGCAGGTAGTTCAGGGAAGCTATGGGCCGCCGCCACGCAACCTCCTTCGAGGTCTTCAGCCATTTGGCGTGCTGGTTGAACATGGAATCCACGATGTGGATGAATGCCTCGTAGCAGGAGAAGAAACCGTGCCGGCCGGTGAGCAGATAGCCTTCCAGCCAGCCTTGGCAGGTGTGCTCGCTGAGGATTTCCATCACCCTTCCATCCGGCGACAGGTGGTCGTCATAGGCGAAGGTCTCGGCATTCCACGTCCGGCCGGTCACCTCGAAGAGATCCTGGAGCCGGTTGGACGCGGTCTCGTCGGGGCCGAAGACCCGGAAATTCCGGGTGGCCATGTTGAGCTTCATCACGTCGCGCAGGAAGCCGCCGCCGATCCTCGTGGACTCTGCGTCCGCTCCGCCCGGCTGCTTCACCGCAACAGCATAATCCCTGAAATCCGGCAGCCTCAGCGGCCGCATCAGCAGACCGCCATTGGCGTGCGGGTTGGCGCTCATCCGCTTGTCGCCGGATGGGGAGAGCGCGGCGATCTCCGGCTTCAGCCGGCCTATCTCGTCGAACAGTTCCTCCGGCTGGCAGCTGCGCAGCCATTCCTCGAGCAGGCCGAGATGCTCGGGCTTCTCCATGGTGAACGGCACTTGATGCGAGCGCCAGTAATCTTCGGCTTTCTTGCCGTCCACCGTTTTCGGCCCGGTCCAACCCTTGGGCGACCTGAGCACGATCATCGGCCAGATCGGCCGCTCGACCTTGCCGCCGTTGCGCGCCTTCTGCTGATTGGCGCGGATCGAGGCGAAGGCCTCGTCCAGAGCCGCCGCCATCTTCTGGTGCATCGGCTCCGGCTCGTCGCCTTCGACGAAGATCGGCGCGTAGCCGTAGCCGCGAAACAGGGCGTCGAGTTCTTCATGCGGAATGCGGGCAAGCACGGTCGGGTTGGCGATCTTGTAGCCGTTGAGATGCAGGATCGGCAGCACGGCGCCGTCGCTCGCCGGGTTGAGGAATTTGTTGCCGTGCCAGGACGTGGCGAGCGGCCCGGTCTCGGCCTCGCCGTCGCCGACCACACAGGCCGCAATGAGGTTCGGATTGTCGAACACCGCGCCGAAGGCATGGCTAAGCGAATAGCCGAGTTCTCCGCCCTCATGAATGGAACCGGGCGTCTCCGGCGCCGCGTGGCTGGGAATCCCTCCGGGGAAGGAAAACTGCCGGAACAGGCGGCACATGCCGGCTTCGTCCTGCGACACATCGGGGTAAAGCTCGCTGTAGGTGCCTTCGAGCCATGTCGAGGCGACGACACCCGGCGCGCCATGCCCAGGCCCGGCGATGTAGAGAACGCTCGCGTCCTCTCGCTTTATCACCCGGTTGAGATGAGCGTAGATGAAGTTGAGGCCGGGCGTCGTTCCCCAATGCCCGAGCAGCCGCGGCTTGACGTGGTCTTTGGTCAGCGGCTCGCGCAAAAGCGGATTGTCGAGCAGATAGACCTGCCCGACGGAGAGATAATTTGCCGCCCGCCACCAGGCGTGAATCAGCCGCGCCTCTTCCCACGACAACGGCTGCGAGACTGTCGCGGATTCCTTTTTCTCGGCGGTCGTCATTTGCGCACTCCGTTGTGAGGCAGCGGGTGATCCACTAAGGATTTCGACAAGGACAATAGAGCAGCCGACTGGAAAATCACCGCACCAGCAGGAACTGGTTCGGCTAATTCGGACGGAGTCGCCTTGATTTCCATCAAGGCAACGATCCGCCGGCAAGCATTCGGATCGGCGTGGAGACCGAAACATGGCAGAAGCCATCCTGACGCTGAATGCAGGTTCCTCCAGTTTCAAATTCGCGCTTTTCGGGGCGGACGGCACGGGCAGCCTCGACCTCGCCCTGCGCGGCGAGATCGAGGAGATCGCCACGCATCCGCACTTCAAGGCGCGGGGCGCGGACGGCGCCCTACTTGCCGACAGGCGCTGGCTGGAAGCTGCAGGAGACGACCAGTCACTCTTCGAAAAGGTGATCGATTGGACCGAGTCTCATGTCGGTGAGGACAGCCTGATCGCTGTCGGTCACCGGGTGGTGCATGGCGGACCCGACTATGCCCGGCCGGAACGGGTGACGCCCGAACTTCTTGCCGCACTCGATCGGCTGAGGCCGCTGGCGCCGCTGCACCAGCCGCAGAACGTCGCGCCGATTCGGGCGATTGCCGCCGCGCGACCAGGACTGCGACAGGTCGCCTGTTTCGACACCGCCTTTCATCACACCATGCCGGCTGTCGCCGCCCGCTTTGCGCTGCCGCGCGAATACGAGGCCGCGGGTATTCGCCGATACGGCTTTCATGGCCTGTCCTATGAATACATCGCTGGCCGGCTGAACGAGATCGCCCCAGCCATGGCCGCTGCCCGCGTCATTGTCGCCCATCTCGGTAACGGCGCCAGCCTATGTGCACTTCATCGAGGTCGCAGCATCGACACCACAATGGGTTTCAGCGCGCTGGACGGACTAGTGATGGGCACGCGGGCCGGCACTCTCGATCCGGGCGTCATACTGTACCTGCTCCAGGAGCGCGGCATGACGGCGAGCGAAGTAGAAGATCTGCTCTACCGCCGCTCAGGCCTGCTTGGGGTGTCGGGCGGCATTGCCAGCGACATGCGCATCCTGCTCACCAGCAGCGATCCGCGCGCCGCCCAGGCTGTCGAGCTTTTTGCGTACCGGATCGCGCGTGAAGCCGGGGCATTGGCGAGCTCGCTCGGCGGGCTGGACGGTATTGTCTTCACCGCCGGTATCGGCGAGCACGCGCCGCCTGTCAGGGCTTCGGTCTGTGCAAGGCTCGAATGGCTTGGCGTCATGCTCGATCAGGCCGCCAATGAACGCGGCGATGCCGTCATAAGCGCACCTGAAAGCCGGATCGAGGTCCGTGTCATTGCGACTGACGAGGAGAGGATGATCGCGCAGCACACTCTGGCGACGGTCAAACCAACGCGTCGAGCCTGACCGCCCTCACCTGCCGGTCCAGCCCCGCTATCAGCGCGCCATCAGGATCGGCACGGATGACTGGTCGAGCATCGATTTCGTCACGCCACCGAAGAGTCGCTCCCTAAGGCGCGAATGCCCGTAGGCGCCCATGACCATGAGTTCAGTCGCGGTATCCCGAGCGTGCTGGCGCAGTACGTCCGCGACGGAGCGGTTCATCCGGGGCAACCGGTCTATCGTCACCTTGACTCCATGGCGGGCGAGATAGGCAGCCGCGTCGGCACCGGGCTCCTTGCCGTGATATTCTTCTCCCTGCACCGGATCGACCAGCACGAGGCGTACGTCGTCCGCACCTTTCAGCATCTCGAGGGATTCTCGAACGGCGCGCGAGGCCTCGATACGAGAATCCCAGGCAACCAACACGCGCTTCGGCTTGAGCGTCGGCGACGACCCTTCGGGCACGAGAAGAAGTGGCTTTCCGGAGGAAAACAGCGCGCCTTCAATTGTCTTTTCCTTTAGTGTCTCGCGGGCTAGGACATCCGGCCCAAGGACCGTCAGGTCGGCATAGCGAGCCCGCCGGCCGATCGCCTCGTCGCCCCGTCCGAGTTCGGCATAGTCGCTGATGACATCGGCTGACAGGGCATTGCCGGCGAGCAGGGCCGACACCCCGGCCGTCCTCGCATCCAGGCGCCGCATATCCTCTTCGCGTTCCTCCAGCCACGCAACGGAGAGATTTCCGGCTGTACCGATCGGCGGCGGCGCGGCAAGCGCAATGACAAGCACCGAAAGATGGGCTTCCACCTGCTCGCACAGTCCGGCTGCGAGCTTGAGGTCGCCATCGCCGAAGCCGGAACCGGTGACGGTGAGGATCGTCTTGTAGGACATTGCGGCGCTCCTGGTCTGCGTAAGGATACGATTGCTGCCGGGGACCCTATTGGGCCGAGCCGGACCGGTCTTTGCGCTGGGTCAAAGCTCCCACCTCGCGCAATTGATCCTGATCAACGATCGCACGCGCGAATGGCGTATCGTTCGAATGAACCCACCGGCAGGTGCCTAAAATGAAACTGCTCATCGCTTCCCTTCTGGCCGTCGCGTTCTTCGATGCGGCATCGGCGCAGGAGACAGGCTACGGCGAGGCGGAATTTCGCGACTCATGCGCCGTCTGCCATGGTCCGGAGGGCGAGGGCGACGGGCCCTTGGCCGACGAGTTGCAGACGCGCCCCGCCGACCTCACGCGACTTGCCGACAAGAACGGCGGCGAATTTCCCTATTACCGCGTTTTCGCGGTGATCGATGGCCGCTACATCGTTCCGGGGCACGGCGAAAGAGATATGCCGGTCTGGGGCCGGCAGTTTCTCGACGACGACGTCAAGGTCTATGGACCAAACGGTGGCGAAATCGTCACCACGGAGCGTATCCACGAGTTGGCCAGCTATGTGCAATCGCTGCAGCGGTAGGATTGCCGTCAGGCAACCGCCGATGCGAGGCGACATTCCCATTCGAATCCTCAATCCGTAGCCCGCTCACATCGAGGGTGGCCAGTGAAAGGGTTGAGCTTCGCGGGTGGGATCATCAGCCCGACCGTGTTCGGGCCAATGATGCGAAAAAGATTGGACCTGGCTGCATCGAGCATCGCCTGGCGCAGGCCGTTTCCCGCGCCAGCCCGGCGGTGATAGTGACAGCCGCCCGGCAGCCCTTTGTGCCGAATTTGGCGATGATGTGCGGCACCGTGTCGGGGGACGTCAAGATGACGCCGAGATCTGGCGCGCCCGGAGCTGTCGGCATCTTTGTAGCAACGGTGGCCGGCAACGTCGTTGCATTTCGGGTTGACCGGCCAGATATCGCCCTGAAGCTGCGGAGCGGGGCCGCACGGCAGGTTCAAGGTTTCTGATAGTCACTGCGCCTTCTCCGGTTGGCCGGAATTTGTACCCATCCTGCCCTGCCCTTGCTTTGGATCAAAGCGCCACTGAGCGCCAGCCGCGATACAGGCAGTGGGAACTTCGTTCCGAAGCTTCCAATGATGGCGGAAAGGAGCGACCTGAAATGAGTTACTACTTCAGCAAGACGATAGAGATGCCGTTCAACGAAGCCATCACGCATGTGACGGAAGCGCTCGCGGCGAAAGGCTTCGGCGTGCTCACGACGATTGACGTGAGCGCGACCATGAAGAGCAAGCTTGGCGTCGAATTCAAGCCCTACACCATCCTGGGCGCCTGCAATCCTCATTTGGCACGGCGAGCCCTTGAGGTCGAAGACAAGATCGGCACGATGTTGCCCTGCAATGTCGTGGTGCGCGAAGCCGCGCCGGGCAAGGTCGAAGTCGCGGCGGTCGATCCCGTGGCCTCCATGGCGTCTGTCGAGAACCCGCGATTGGGCGAAGTCGCGGCGGGCGTGAGAGATCTGCTCGCCGAGATCGTTCGGCAACTCTAGCGCCGTTAGGACGCGACGTGAACGAAACCACGATGCGAAGGGCGTTGCTTGCGGTCGCGTTCGTCGGCCTCTGCGCTGGATTGGCGATTCAATACCTCGGTGTCGTCGACGTGCAGCCCACAGTCATCTGGACTGCTTCGACGGTTCCGGTTGTCACCGTGCTCGCCTTTTCCATTCTTCGCGATTTGTGGGCCGGCCGGTTTGGCGTTGATGCCATCGCGCTCGTGTCGATGTCTGCCGCACTCGCCCTCGGCGAACCACTCGCGGGCGTGGTCGTCGCGATCATGTATGCGGGCGGCACGGTCCTTGAGGACTTTGCGCGGGGTCGGGCCGAGCGCGACCTTACCGCGTTGACCGACCGCTCCCCTCGCCTGGCGCACCGCAGGTCGGATGAAGCATTGGAGACGATCGCGGTGGACGAGGTCGCGGTTGGAGACGAATTGCTCGTCCGCGCCGGCGAACTGGTGCCTGTCGACGGCATCCTGGCAGACGCTGCCGCCTCCGTTGACGAGTCTGCCGTGACTGGCGAGCCCTTGCCCGAAAGGCGGCTTGCAGGCGACAGCCTGCGCAGCGGCACGATCAACGCCGGCGAAGCCTTCGTCATGCGCGCTTCGGCGGTTGCCTCGCAAAGCACCTATGCGGCCATCGTCAATATGGTCGCGGCGGCGCAAACGGCGAAAGCCCCGTTCATTCGCATGGCCGACCGCTTCGCGATGGTGATGCTGCCCGCGACGCTGATCCTTGCCGGGCTGGCCTGGCATTTCTCCGGCGATCCTGTCCGCGCGCTGGCTGTGCTTGTGGTCGCAACGCCCTGCCCGCTGATCCTGGCAGCTCCAGTCGCCTTCATCGGCGGCGTCGCGCGGGCCGCCCGCGCCGGGATACTGATGAAAGGAAGTGCTGCGCTGGAGGCGCTGGCCGAGGCGCGCACCGCAGTGTTCGACAAGACCGGGACGCTGACCTATGGCGGCGCCGACCTGATCGAGGTCGAGACCGCTCCGGGACAGGATCCGGACAAGGCCCTGCGGCTGCTTGCATCGCTTGAACAGGCGTCGCATCACATCCTCGCGGAAAACATCGTGGCGGTGGCGCGCAAGAAGGGATTGGCGCTATCCAATCCACGTGGTGTCCAGGAGCATCGCGGCTCCGGTCTGATGGGCGTCATAGACGATACGTCGGTACGCGCGGGGTCGCGCTCGCTCGTTCTGGACGGCAAGCCTTTGCCGCTGTGGGCCGAGCCGGGCGAATTGCGCTATCGGGGGCAGCCGGTGCTGCGGGTATTCGTGGCGCTGGATGGTCGGCTAGCCGCTGTATTGAGTTTCGGCGATGCTTTGAGGGCCGATGCGCGGACCGCCCTTGACGACCTTCGCTCAGTGGGATTGTCCCGGTTCGTCATGCTCACTGGCGACGACGCTGCAACGGCTGCCCGCGTTGCAACCGCCGCTGGCATCGACACGGTTGTTGCCGACGCCAGCCCCGCAGACAAGGTTGCCACCGTGGAAGCCGAAAATGCCCGGGCGGCGACCATGATGGTCGGCGATGGCATAAACGATGCGCCGGCATTGGCGACGGCAACGGTCGGGGTGGCCATGGGAGCCAGGGGCGCCACCGCGACATCGCAGGCCGCCGATGTGATCATTCTACCAAATCGCCTGCAGCCGGTCGCCGATGCTGTCCGGATCGCCCGGCGGACTCGGGCCATAGCGCGGCAAAGCATCATGGTCGGATTGGCGCTCTCCGGAGCGGCGATGATCGCCGCGGCGTTCGGCCTAATCACGCCCGTCGCCGGCGCGCTGCTGCAGGAGGGCATCGACGTAGCGGTAATCCTCAATGCGCTGCGGGCGCTGGGCGGCGGCTCCGTTCCGTCGCACGCCACGCCTGCTGGCGCAGGCAGTGCGAAGGCGGATATGGTTCGGTGAATGAAAGGCTTGGCCATGAGTGAGACGCTGGTTGTCTGCAGCGGCTGCGGATCCCTGAACCGCCTGCCGCAGGCGCGTCGTGCCAACGATGCGAAATGCGGCCGGTGCGGCGACAAGCTGTTCGCGGCGCACCCGCGAGACGTGGACGGCACGACGTTCGACCGTCACGTCGCGCGGAGCACGCTGCCGGTTCTGGTCGACGTTTGGGCGCCGTGGTGCGGGCCGTGCAGAACGATGGCTCCCGCCTTCGAAGCCGCCGCGCGGGAACTCGAACCGCATGTCGTGCTGATCAAGCTCAATTCGGACAACGAGCAGGCGATTTCGTCGAAACTCGGCATCCGCAGCATCCCGACAATGATCCTGTTTCACGGCGGCAAAGAAGTCGCGCGCACCTCGGGCGCGATGTCCACTGGGCAGATCGTAAGCTGGGTCCGCGACAGGCTGCCTTCGGTCGCAGCCTGAGGGCCGTTCCCCTATGGACCCTCTCATCGCCCGCCTCGGTCTCGCACTGGCCATCGGCCTCTTGGTCGGGCTCGAACGCGGATGGCAGGAGCGGGATGCGCCCGATCGAAGCCGCACCGCAGGCATCCGTACCTATGGAATTTCCGGGTTGCTGGGCGGCATCCTCGCGGCGTTGGCCGACGCCGTCGATTCCATGTCTGTGCTTGTCTCCGGCTTTCTCGGATTTGCCGCGGTTTTCGCCTGGTACAAGGCCCGCGAGGCGACGCATGACCAGGATTTCAGCGTTACGGGCGTCGTCGCGGGGCTTGGCGTCTTCGTGCTTGGCGCCCTCGCTGTTACCGGCGACTACCGCGCGGCAGTCGCTGGCGGGGCCGCGCTCGCGGCCGTTCTGGCAAGCCGGGAGGTTCTCCACGGGCTGCTGCGACGGCTTACCTGGATCGAATTGCGCTCGGCCCTGATTTTGGCGGTCATGACCGCGATAGTCCTGCCACTGCTGCCGAACCGGACCGTCGACCCCTGGGGTGGGCTCAATCTGTGGGAGATCTGGTTCTTCACGGTTCTGACCGCGGCCATCTCGTTCCTCGGCTATGTGGCAACGCGCATTCTGGGCCAGAAGCGCGGCTTGCTTGTCAGCGCCCTGGCCGGCGCCGTCGTTTCTTCCACGGCTGTAACCGTTGCGCTCGCCCGAACCGCAAAGGGGGGCGACAACCCTTTGGCGCTGGCCGGCGCGGCAGCACTGGCGGCGGTGGTCTCGATCCTGCGTGTCTGCGTGATCGTATTGCTGGTCAAGCCGGCACCCATCTCCGCAATAGCGCCGGCCGCCCTCGTCGCCGCGCTTTGCTTCGCGGCCTGCGGGGCGCTGCTCCTGATGAACTCAGACAAGCAGGCGGCAAGCGGAACGCCGCCGCGCAATCCTTTCGAACTGGGACCGCTCCTCCTCTTTGCCCTTCTCTTTGCAATCGTCTCGACGGCGAATGCGGCGCTTGCAGGCGGCCTGGGCGGCAGCAGCCTGCTGGCGACATCAGTGCTTTCCGGCGCATTCGACGTCGACGTCGCCGTGTTGAGCACCCTGCGATTGGTCGGACAGTTGATCACACCAGAGATGGCTGGAACGTTTGTGCTTGCGGCACTGGCCGCCAATGCGGTTGGACGTTTCTCGATTGCGATTGTGGCTGGTCCGATCCGCTTCTGGGCGCCGCTTGCCGCAGCGACCATCGCCGCGATTGGGTTAGGTTTCGCGACTTTTGCCCTGCTGCCGCCATTGTGAGTTCGCAACCCTGCTCCTCCGCTGCCCCGTTTATCCGCTGTTTGATGCCGGTCAAAGCCGCCGTCACGGCTTCAGCCTATGAGCGGAGACGAAAGGGGATTGTTCCATGACAACACAAACGGATCTCACGCCGAACTTCCGCACCGTCCGGCTTTTGCTCGCGCGGGAAAAGGATCACCCCGCCGGCGAGCACGAGGTCGGCTATGACATTCTCGTGCCGCTCGACAAGAACGGACAACTCATCTCTGCCGAGTGGAAATCGCATCAGGAGGCCTGTCGCGTCCGTCGATTCCGCAGCGGAGAGAATGACCGGATCGGGCGCTTGAGGCGCAAGCCCGGCGGCCAGTGGTATTTCGACTATGCCGAGGGCGAGCGCGACGACGAAATCGGCTTCCGGTTCGGTGAGGAGCGGTTCGTCACTGGCGAATACGTCTCCATTGCCAGCAACGGAACCCAGCACACATACCAGATAGCCCGCGTGGAGAAGCCCTGACCAAAGCTCCCCAGGCAAGCGCCTGATCGCGGCGCCGTCCGTCTGGCTGCTACCGCATTTGGACTTCCCACTGACCATGGGTCCGCATTGGGTTATTGCCGAAGTCGCACTTCGGCATCGTCATCGGCCACAACCAGCGCCTCGCGCACGACGCTCGGCCAGTCGGTTGAAAGGTGTGACCCGACCGAGCCCGGGATGCGTATCGGTTCTCCGACGCTCAAGACAACTTTTGCGAATGGGTACGGGAGTTCACGAAAATCCCAACGCCTGAGCACCAGCTTCGGTCGGCTCGCCACCGAGACCGGAACGATAAGGAACTGCAGATCCGACGCGAGCCTGGTCAGGTTCGGCTTCACTTGATGAAAAGGACCGAGCGGGCCGTCGACTGCGAGCGCGACCGTCTTCTTTGTCGACAGCAGCGATCGTACGGAATGCCCATGCGAAGCTGCCTCTTGGACGGGAATCATCGCCGCCTCGTAGCCGAAGCGCCGACAGAGCTTCGCGATCACCTCGCCGCGGAACGACGGTGCTGCCAGCACGGTGAAGGTTCGGCCTTCAGCCAAGGCAAACAGCGGGAAATACTTGCCATGCCAGAAGGCCACGAGAACCCGCTCATCGCCGGCCAGCAGCTGGTCCAGTCGATCCAGCTGGCTGACATTCTTTCGCCAGCTCGCACACCAGGTCCTGAGCAGCACTTCACAAACTCGGCTTGTCAAGTTGGTAAGCAGGCCGCGCGAGAGGCGGCCTACCGTGACCCCAGAAGGAAGAAGGTGAAGCTCGCTCACGACGAAGTAACCGTCGATTGATGCTCCGACGACGGGATGGCCTCCGTCGGCTCGCGTGTGAGGACGGCGTCTCCGACTGCGTGCGCGACATTGCGGAGGATTTTCCATTCCTGTTCGAGGCGGCGCATCGTCGTCATCCACAGGCTGGTGTCGACTGTCCTGATCATCTGTCGCGGCACCAGGGAGCGATAGAGGTCCAATACGCGGCGTGTCGCCTTCTCCCGGGTGAACAGGTTCGAAGTCCGGTGGGCAGCCTCGCGCAGATTTCGCCGTTCCCTGCTATTGCGGCCTGCGAACCAGCAGACCGCTTCCGCGAACTGATCTGCCGGCGCATTTGAAGGCAGGAGGCGCCCGTTGAAACCGTCCCGAACCACCTCACGGGAACCGAAGGCGTCCAATGCGATCACCGGCACGCCGGCCGCCATTGCTTCCGCGAGAACCAGTCCCTGTGTTTCCGAATGCGAGGAAAAAACAAAGACATCCATTGCGGCATACATGTCAGCTAGGCGGTCGCCCTCGATGGCACCAGGCAGGTGGACACGCTCGGCAAGGCCACGATCGGCAAACAGCTGCTTCAGCCGCTGTCTCATCGGCCCTTCCCCCACGACCAGGAAATGAGCATTGGTATGGAGAACCAAAAACCGCGATATTGCCTCTGCGAGGAAATCGAGGTTCTTCTCCGGCGCCAGGCGACCGACGTGGCCCACGACAAACGCCTTGTCCGGAAGGCCGGCGGCGACGCGGGCCGCATGGCCGTCTCCGCTGTCGAACCTGCCAATTTCAATGCCTGTCGGTATTGCCGTCGTCGGCCTCTTGACGCCGTGTTCCACAAGGAACCCGGCCATACTCCGGCTCGGAGCGATAACGGCGTCGCACAGGTCGCAATAACCGAGTGCAAGGCTCAACACGAGCCGTTGCAGGACAGGGGTATCCTGAGCGACATAGTGACCATAGAGCTCATACCGGGTGTGATAGGTATAGACGATCGGCAGGTCGAATGAAGCGGCGACCCTGAGCGCGGTGTCACCAAGCAGGAAGGGATGGTGCGAGTGAACGACGTCGGGTGCGAAGGCGGCAATCGTCTCGTGCAGCGATCGGGTGAGTGGGATCGGAACGGAGAAGTCGCTTCCCCCGAAATTCTGCATGGCCGGGATCCGCACTACGTCGGGCTCGTCTTCCGCAAAGCCCGGGAATTCGGGCGCGACCACCAACACGCCATGCCCTAAGCTGCGCAAGCTTTCTGCCAGCCAGGAGACGCTATGCGCCACCCCACCAATGTGAGGGCTGAACGTGTTGGTAAACATTATGATGTTCATGGCTGACCTCGCGCGCCCCAGATCCGATCTCCCATAATGCGGTGAGGGCTGGGTGAGCCGGCGGGCGAGTCCGGTCACGGAACGATCACGACCGTGCAAGGCGCGAGACCGGCCAGCTTCTGTGAAACGCTCCCCAAGAGCAGCCCCGCCAACCTCCCGCGACCGCGGCGGCCGACCACGATCGCGTCCACCTGTTCCCGCCGGGCGATTTCAATTATTGCCTCGGCGGGATCGCCCCAGGCGGACCGGACGTCGACCACGGCTACGCCCGCCTTCTGGGCAATTTCCTTTGCCTGATGCAGCAGTTGACTGGACAGGCCTTCAAGAGCGTCACCAACGCTTCCTTCCGTATGGGCAAACTGTCTCGCCTCCTCAGTGACGTCTTCGCCAACAGTCAAGATGGACAGCTTGTTGCCCATAGCCTTCGACAGTTTGGCGGCAACTTCAGTTGCCCGCCTCGCGCTTTCCGAACCATCCGTCGCCAACAGAACATGCTGCATTAACCCCTCCCCCCTTCAGCGACATAGAAACCGATGCTTCGGTCGCCTTGCAGTCCTGAATGCCGTGTTCAAACCACCCTCACGACCGACAGAAGGCGAATGTCCAACGAGGACGCTATATCCTGCCCGCAAAATTGCCGGGCAGCTTTGATCGGCATCAAGCCTGCATGCTGCGGTATTCCAGGCCGTTGGGCGTTCGCGTCGGGCGCCTGCCGACCCGCCGGTTTTTTCGGGGCTCCTTGATGTCGATCAATCACGCCAGCCTTGCCGACGCATATCTTCCGAAAGCACGCCATGAGTAGGAAGGCAGGCGATGAGATCGTTGTTCGGGTGCGCCACACTTTTGGGCAGTCTTGTAGGCTTGACCACGCCAGGCGCCACAGCGGACCTCATCACGCCGAAAAGTATCGTGTACGCTTATGACCGTGAGGAGAACGCGGAGGCGAAGCTTTGCGAAATCAGACTCGACGTTGAAAGTCCGACTTCGCCGGAATTGGTCGAGTTCACGGCGTTTGCGGGTTACGGCAAATTGGACGATTCAATTGCCATCGGATTCATAGCGATGGCGGCAGAGCAAGTGTCGCCGGACGAATTCGCCTTAGTCGAGATTTCCCAGGCGACATTTACCTCCCAGACCTTTCGGTCCGCGGAAGACATGGATTATGAGGTCTACAACGATAGCGGGGTCATGTCAGCGACCTTGGACGCGGTCGCAGCCGGCAACTTTCTGCGCGCCTTCGTCGGCGGTGATTTTGTCCTGACTTTGGCCATCGCCGAATCCGAAGGCACGAAGCTCTCCTACAGGATTTCCGAAGGGCCTGCGGCTGACATACAGGACCGCTTTGCCATCTGCCTTGAACAGTTGATTCCGCGCGCCGTTTCCCGCTTGTGACTCGACACCGTCGTGACGAGGGCTGTTTCTCGACAATTCATCGGGCGTTCGTGCCCCAGCGGCGATGCAGAAACCGCTCCCATGGCGAGAACAAAATTCTGTCAACAAGCAGACCGATCAGCACGATGATCATCATGGCGCCGATCACCTGATCCATCGCGTTGAGTTCTCGCCCATAATGCAATAGCTGGCCAAGACCGAATCCTGTCAGGATCGTTACGTAGATTTCGGCGGCCATTAGTGATCGCCACGCGAAAGCCCATCCCTGCTTCATCCCACTCACCAGGAATGGCAGTGACGCCGGCACCATAACCCTCGTCCAAAGGTGCAGCCCTTTCGATCCCATGGTCCGCGCCGCGCGCGCATAGATCGGTGGGATAGTACGTGCCCCATGATTGGTCGCGATAATGGCGGACCAAACGGTTCCCATCACCACCACGAACAGCATCGCTGCCTCAGTTTGCCCGAACCAGAGCAGTGCGAGGGGCACCCAACACACGCTCGGCAACGTCTGGAGGCCCAGCGCCAGCGCCCCAAGCGTATCCTCCATCAGCTGCGACGCGCTCGTGAGCAGCCCGAGCGGCAGGCCGACCACGAGGCCAATCGTGTAGCCCGCCAGCAATCGCTTGAGCGTCACCCAAATCGCCTCGGTGAGTGTCCCGTCCAATATTGCTCCCCAAATGTAGCGACCGACGCTCTCTGCGGTGGGGAAGAGAACTGGAGACCAATGGCCACTTCGCGCAGCGAGTTCCCACACTGCAAGCAGCGCCGTGAAAAAGAGCGATACGGCAATCAGGCGCTTCATTCCGACAAGCCCTGGCCAACGGTACCTCGAAGGGCATCGGCGATGATCGCGGCATGGGCGACCAACTCGACATTGTAGATGCTGCGCGGGCGCGGCAGCGGGATGTCGAAGGATTGGACAATCCGTCCCGGAGCAGCCGACATCAGCAGGACGCGATCCCCAAGGCAGGCTGCCTCGCGCATGTTGTGCGTCACGAAAATTATTGTCTTGCGGCTTGCGCTCCAGATCCGCTGAATATCGTCGTAAAGGTGCTCTCGCGTCGTCGCGTCGAGCGCGCCGAAAGGCTCATCCATCAGAAGGACCTGCGGATCGGGCGCGAGCGCGCGAGCCAATGCTACACGCTGCTTCATTCCGCCCGACAGCTCATGCACGTGCACCCGTTCGAATTTCTCGAGTCCCACCAAAGCGAGCAGTCGGTGGGCAATTTCGCGTCGCTCGCTTCCGCTCAGCTCTGGGCAGAGCTTCAGGCCGAACATGACATTGCCGAACACGTCCAGCCAAGGGAACAGAGAAGGCTCCTGAAACACCATGAGGCGCTGCCGGCCGGGACCTGTGACGAGCTTCCCATCCGCGAGCACCCGGCCAGCGTCGGGCTTCGTCAGCCCTGCGATAATGTCGAGCAATGTTGACTTGCCGCAGCCACTTGGTCCCACCAGGCAGACGACTTCGCTGGCCGCAATTTGCATCGAGACGTTGTCGAGCGCATGAACGCTCGCCCGCGGCGTGCGAAACCACTTGGTCACATTTTCAACGACGAGCTTTTGGGATGCTTTGACACCGGCTCCAGGATCCCGCGTGTGTACCTCTGTTGGATCCTGTAGGGTCATTGCGGTTCTACAAGGCGTGATAGATCAGGCATCGAGCGCAAAAACCCGACCTGCTGGGCGCCTGTCACGAACGCCTGCAGTTGCGAGGACGAAATACTGCTTGTCAGGGACATCCTGTTCCACGCGCGTGCGAGGAGTTCCGCCGACATGACGATCCTGAAATCGGCCTTGAGTTCATCTCCGATCATGCGTTGAGCCTGATCCGGATGCCGGTTGATCCATTTCGTCAGCTCGCGATGCGCGATCGCGAAATGGCTGACGAGATCGCGGTGTTGCGCCAAAAAGGCGACACGCGACACAAGCAGGGTTGTCACGGCATCCCTTTGCTCAACCAGTATCTTGCCGCCGGCTTCCAATTCAAGCCGAGAAACCCATGGCTCGACTGTCCAGACTGCATCGAGCTGCCTGGTCTTGAAGAGAGCTAGTTGGTCAGGATTGGCGGTCGGCAAGACATGTGCGTCACCGCCAGCCTGCGTGATCCTCAGCCCGCCGGCAATAAGCCAGGCGCGAGCAGCAACGTCTTGTGTGTTGCCGAATTGCGGGGTGCCGATGCGCTTGCCGCGGAAATCCGTTGGCTTGGTGAGCGATTGGACGGGTTGCACGACGAGGGCAGATCCGCCTTCGACCGCCCCGGCAAGAATGCGGATCTCCTCTCCCCCCGATCGAGCGTAGGCATTGATCGCTGGGTTGGGTCCGACATAGCTCAGATCAAGGCTTTCAGCGAAGATCGCTTCCATGGCGCTGGGACCGGCGTTGTAGGCATACCATTCAAGTTTGACACCGTCGCCGAGCCATGGAGCGAACCAGTCGCGGCCCTGGCGCTCGAAATTCCTGGCGACCAATGCCTGCGCATGGGTGATGTTGGGGAAATAGCCAACGCGGACGGTGATGTCCTCGGCCTGGCTGAATGTTGCTCCCCAAAGCGTCAGGCCCATTGCGCAGATCAGGCTCAGCCGAAGCGAGGCCCCGGCATGAACCGATCCTATCGCCACCTCGTCAGCCTCGCGGCGGATGGCGTAGTCCGTGCGCTGACTTCGGCGACCCATTGTGGCGGTTTTTCTTAGCAGCGATTCCGTCCTGAACATCATGCTTTGCTCCACATCTCAGCATTCGGCATCGCGGGCGACCCATTGAGTTCCCATCTTGACGTAGGAGCGTTTGACCGCGCCCCAGGCGATCCTGTGCGATGCCTGCTCCTGACGTTGATCACCGGCATGGGCGGAGAACGCATGATTGAAAGCTTCGCGATAGATATCCTGCGCATGCAACGGCAGAGACCGTCTTACGGCCGGCGGCAGGTCGGTGTTGGTTGCGTACGGCATTCGCAGCCTCTCCTTTAGGCCTCGCTGGACAAAAGACTTCTTTTCTCATCGATGGGCCTTGAGCCACGTCAATCCGGCGCTTCATCGGTACCGATAGAGTGGTCTGCGCGCGGAACGAGTCGGGCTTCGGAAGTCGATCGCACCGCCTGTCGGGCAGTTGCGCATTGTGACAGCGCGTTGCGATGTACGAGCGTGTTTGCAGGCGACCATCAAGAACAGAAACTGCTTGTTCCTCGCTTGGCCTCGATGCCCTTGGTATCCCGGTAGCGGTATTTCTGATGTGGCAGAGAGCAGTGGCATTCGAACGATACCCCCGCGTGACGACGCCTGTGTGTCGGGTGAACGATCTGTTACGGTCCCCCTCGGATACCGGGAGGAGACCGGTGCTAAGCAGCGTGGTGCGCGCCGCTCTCGTATTTTATTTGCTCCTCGGATCCGCCTGCGGCGCGCGCACGGCCGAACTGGTCAGTGACTTCGATCAAGGCAGTCTCGATGAGCAGGTCTGGAACGACTGCCAGATTGACAAACCCCCGCTCCAGTTCGAGCAACTGAAGGATCCAGACGGCACTGTCAGGCAAGTTCTCAGAGTTGTCGTCGATCCCACGACGGGCAATAATGACACGTGCAAGGAACCGGTCACACCTTTCGCGGTCGGACAGGAGGCCGATGTGGTGGCGGAGCCTTTTGGTCCCTCGCTCGTCCCAGCCTCCCCTCTCGAGGAACTGGGGGCGGTCGAATGCAAGAGGGGCGGCAGCGAGACCCAGCGCAACGAACTTCGGCTGCAGCAGAAACCCGAGTTAGTCCACTCTCAAAATGAAGCGCATTGGTATTCTATGACGTTCCGCGCCGACGGTAATATACCATCCTGCGGATCGGCGCGTTGGATACTCGCCCAATGGAAACAGGAAAGGCATGGGCTGAGTCCTTTTTTGGCTCAACGCTTCGACAATGGGGTCTTGCACGTCACGGTGCAGAGCGATCATTGCCGCTGCGCTGTTGCCAAGGCCGAGGGCGATTTCGACGCTTTCTTCTCCGCCATAGCTGCCGAAATGCCGCGTTCACAAACCTTGCAGGAAAGCGAACCGATTCGATAAATCCGATCCGACGTGGATGAGGACACTTCGTGCCAGCCCATCGGAATGCATGTTTTCACCGTCGGAGGTACGGCGCCCCCTCCCCTGCCTGACCCAAAGCGCGGTTGGGTTACACTGACCTATCTCGTGCGCGGCGGTTCCGACGGAAATGGCCAGGTCGACGTATACGCGAACAGCCGATTTGTCGTGCGCGTGAAAGGCCTGATCGGATACCAGACCACTGATCCAGGTCTGGTGAAATTCAAGTTTGGCCACTATCGCGGTCGAATCGATAGTGCTGCGTCGATCAGCGTCGATCGTCTTTGTTTCTCATCGAATTCTCACGTTTGCGCACAGGGCTTGCAGTCGATCCCGTGATTTTTGGGGAGCTGGTCCTCTTCGGGAGATTCCTCGAAGTTTATCCGCGCAATACAAAGCATCGGGCTGGTACATCTGGAGACTGTAAAGCCAGTGACGTGACTCACCAGAGAACGAGCAACGCGGGCGCAGGTGACGAGACGCAGGTGCGACCGCCGGCCCGAAGTACCGGCGACAGGGGCCCGTTTTTCACCGATTTCAGTGCTCGTTCAAATAAGCCGCTGCGATTGATCTGGATCAACACGGCGATGATAGCTTTGCTTATTGTCTTCTTGTTTCATGCGGAGGCAGATGAGAAAAGCACGATGTGAACCGTTCAAGCGACGGGAATACATCGAGGCGATGAATCAAGATGCCAGTGAAACATGAGACACGGGCCTGCGGCATCATCTGAGCGACCCCGAAGTCCAATTCGGGGGAAGACAGGTGAAGGCCGCGGGTCTTTTAGATGCCAGGCGTTAGCTATTGTCCTCGTTATTCGACCGCGATTGTCCTCTCGTTGCCATGTGAATTCTGTCGCACCCGCTGCCCCGGCACGCTCCGGCTGTTAGCGTGGTGGCTCCGAGATCCGCTTCTCGTTATCCGTTCGATGCGGTTCGTCCGGCAGCGGTTTTACGCCCACCGTGATTAGGGAATCTATGGATTATCTTCACTTCTGGCCAATAATTCAGTGCCTCGTCCTGCTGACGATTGCAAACGGTGTGCCTGTCGTGGCCAAGAAGATACTCGGTGACTGGCTTGCGTGGCCTATTGATGGTGGCCGCCTTTTTTGGGACGGGAGACCCTTGTTGGGCTCGTCAAAGACATTTCGCGGCGCGGTCCTGTCTATCGCCACGTCTGCGATTGGCGGGCCCGTAGTGGGGCTTGGCCTTGGGATCGGAATGCTTATCGGGTTCACCGCGATGGCGGGTGACATGCTGTCGAGCTTCGTCAAGCGTCGTCTGCGCCTGGCGCCGAGCGCGATGGCTCCGGGTCTCGATCAGGTGCCAGAGTCCCTGCTGCCGCTTCTGGCCGTCAGGAACCTTCTGGGATTGTCGATTTTGGATGTTGCAGTCGGCGTCGCTGCCTTCTGGGCTGGAGAACTCATCGTCTCACGACTGCTCTATGCTCTCCACATAAGGGACCGGCCGTACTAGGATCTGGTTAGGGGCGGCTGAGGCAAGCCTCACTTTGTGGGCGGGCGCCTGAAGTCGGAGCAAGCCTGGGCAAATTGATCGGGAAGCTTTCTGACGAATTGGTGGAGTGTGATTTCCGGCGGGCAATTCAGCCGCGCCGCAACGATGCTGGTCCCGGCGCCAACCGACGTATAACCGACCATGTCGTTGTAAATCCACGCCCCAGCGCCCATCGCCCGCGGAAGTTTGGCATCGAGCGTGATCGGGACACCGCCCGGAAGGCAAATCTGCCCGCCATGGGTGTGACCGGCGAGCAAAACGTCGAACCCGGCATGAGCTGCCTGACGATAGATCTCCGGAGTATGCGAAAGTAAAACCGAAAATGATTGGGTTGAC
>JBARWP010000570.1:0-2598 GCA_049646905.1 Pseudaminobacter sp.
CATGTTGATGGCGTTGCAGAAATCGTTGTGCGGGAGGATGAGGGTGATGCGGTGCGCTTTCGCCTGGAGGCGCCGCGTGACCTGGCGAAGTTCATCGCGCCCAAGGGCTCGATCGCGCTGGACGGCACCTCGCTGACGGTCAACCAGGTGGAAGGCGTGCGCTTCGATGTGCTTTTGATCCACCATTCTCTGACGGTCACCACATGGGGAGAACGAAAAGTCGGCGACCGCGTCAATTTGGAAGTCGATACCATGGCGCGCTATGCAGCCCGGCTTGCGGAAGCGGCCAAAGAAGCCTAGACCACCGCTTCTGATTTCAGGGGGCTTGCTTCCCCGTATCCGGAGAGACTTCATGACCAGCCCCAAGGCGCCGAAACTGCTTATCGTCGAGGCGCGCTTTTATGACGATCTGGCCGACGCCCTGCTCGATGGTGCCAAGGCGGCACTGGAGGCAGCAGGTGCTACCTATGATGTCGTGACGGTGCCCGGTGCGCTGGAAATCCCCGCGGTGATCTCCTATGCGCTGGATGGCGCTGCCGATGGTGGTGTCGAGTATGACGGTTTCGTGGCGCTTGGCACGGTCATTCGCGGCGAAACCTATCATTTCGATATCGTTGCCAATGAATCCTGCCGCGCGTTGATGGATCTGGCGGTCGATGAATCGCTGGCCGTCGGCAATGGCATCCTGACTGTCGAGAACGAGGAGCAGGCCTGGGCGCGTGCCCGCCGCAGCGAAGGCGACAAGGGCGGTTTTGCCGCCCGTGCAGCCCTGACCATGATTGCGCTGCGCGAAAAACTTGGAGCCTGAAATGGTCACTGACCCTCCAGGCAACGACCAGCCCGTTATTCGCCAGGCCAACAAACGCGGGGCTGCACGCCTTGCGGCCGTGCAGGCGCTCTATCAGATGGATGTGGCCGGCAGCGGCCTCCTGGAAACAACGGCCGAATATGAGGCCTTCCGCCTCGGCAAGGAAGTCGATGGCGCGCTTTACCGCGAGGCCGACGCGCAGTGGTTTCGTGCGATCCTGGCCGGTGTGGTGGAAAACCAGAAGGTGGTCGATCCGGTCATCCGCCAGGCGCTGACGGAGGACTGGCCGCTGTCGCGGCTCGATTCGACCCTGCGGGCGATCCTGCGCGCCGGCGTCTACGAATTGATGAAGCGCGCGGATGTGCCCGTCGCCGTTATCGTTTCGGAATATGTTGACATCGCCAAGGCGTTCTACAACGAGGAGGAGCCGCGGCTCGTCAATGCTGTTCTCGATCGTGTCTCGCGCCGGTTGCGTGGCGAGGGACGAGGCAAAGGCGCCTCATGACCGTTGCCGCCGACAGCCATGCACGGCGTACGGCGATCATCCTTGCGGCTTCGCAGGCGATCGTCGGCTCGGCGGCACCCATCTGCTTTGCGCTCGGCGCGCTCGCCGGGTACCAGCTTCTCGATACAGACAAGTCGCTCGCGACTGCTCCCATCACCGGCTACAATGTCGGCGTGGCGCTGGGTGCGTTGCCCGCTGCAGCACTCATCAGGATGCTTGGCCAGCGCAACGGCTTCATGGCCGGCACGCTCGTCATCGCGCTTGGCGGACTTGTTGCCACGTTCGCCCTGTTCGAGCAGGGGTTCTGGCTGTTTGCCTTCGGGCTGATGATCCTTGGCATCGGCGGGGCCTTCGTCCAGCAGTTCCGCTTTGCCGCCGCCGACAATGCACCGCCCGAATTCAAGGCGCGTGCGATCTCCTTCGTTCTTGCAGGCGGAATAGTCACTGCCGTTCTTGGGCCGCAGATCGTCATCTTTACCCATGAACTTCTTGCACCAGTGATGTTTGCCGGCTCTTTCGCGGCCATTCTCGTCCTGGCCGCGGTCGGTGCTATTATCCTGTCGTTCCTGCGGGTCGCGCCACATGCGGCGGCCAGCCATTCCTCCCCGGCGGCAGCCGGCCGGCCGCTGCGGCAGATTGTTTTGCAGCAGTCATACGCCGTTGCGCTTTTATGTGCAGTAGGGTCCTACGCGCTGATGACTTTCGTCATGACCGGCGCTCCGCTTGCCATGGTGGGCTGCGGCTTTTCGGCCGACGAGGCGACGCTCGGCATTTCCTGGCACGTCATGGCGATGTACGGGCCGAGCTTCTTCACCGGTCGGCTCATCCATCGTTTCGGCGCCCCGACGATCGTTGCCACAGGCTTTGTCATTTTGATCGGTTGTGCCGTGGTCGGGCTCTCGGGCATCCAGTTGTGGCAGTTCTGGTCAGCACTGATTCTGCTCGGGCTCGGCTGGAACTTCGGTTTCATCGGCGCAACCGCCATGGTGGCCCAGGCCTATCAGCCTTCCGAAAAGGGCCGCGCACAGGGTTTCCACGATTTCGTGCTGTTCTCCAGCGTGGCATTCGCCTCGCTGATGTCGGGCGGTGTCTATAACGCCTATGGCTGGGAAATGCTGAATTGGGTCGTGTTTCCTGTCGCCTTCGTATGCCTGGGCGCGCTTGGCTGGCTGGTGCTTACCCGCAAGCGCTTCTCGCTTCCTGCCGATGCGGAGGGGTAGTTCGTTCACCCCTTGCTCGGCTTTTTGCCGCAATTCATGTTAGAACGACCATGAAGGGTTGTATC
>JBARWP010000571.1:0-1670 GCA_049646905.1 Pseudaminobacter sp.
CCCGTCCGATCCATTCGGGCGGAACAGGCAGGATCTGGGCCGCGTATGTCCGTGAAACCGAAAGACTGGATGCGGCCTCATGATCGAGATCGTCAGCGCCGAGCGCTGCATCAAATGCGACCTGTGCGTCGATGCCTGCCCGGACAACGTCTTCGACGCGGTGCCGGACGGCGCTCCCGTCATCGCGCGCCAATCGGACTGCCAGACCTGCTTTCTCTGCGAGCTCTTCTGTCCGACCGACGCCCTCTATGTCTCGCCGCTCTCGGAAGCGATCGAGGGGGTGAGCGAGGCGGAACTCGTCGCCCACGGCCTGCTCGGCGGCTTCCGCCGCGAGATGGGCTGGAAGAACGCAAAGCCCCGCGGCACCGCGGGAGACCTGAGCTACCGGATCTTCGAGACCGGCAAGATCATTCCCTGACCTGACCAACAGGAGAGAAACATGCGCAAACTGTTGACTGCCCTCTTTCTTGCGGCAGCCGTCGCCTTCACGGCCTCGCCGTCCCTCGCCGAGGACGCTCCGAAGTGATCCGTTTCGGCGATGTCGGCTTCGGTTTCGGCACGCCCTTCGGTGTCGGGCTTTCGGCCGTCGCCGACGCCAAGGGCTTCATCGCCGGCGAGTTCGCGGGCACGCCGACCAAGCTCGAATTCACCTATTTCACCGGCACCGGCCCGGCGATCAACGAAGCGCTTTCGAACGGCCAGCTCGATTTCGCCTCCTATGGCGCGGTCCCGAACATCATCGGCAAGGCGAACGGCCTCGACACGGTAATTGTCGCCTCCTACGGCGGAACGACGATCTTCGGCGCGGCCAGACCCGACCTCGACATCAAGTCGATCGCCGACCTCAAGGGCAAGCGTGTCGCCATTCAGAAGGCGACGATCATCCATTGGGGCCTGATCAGCGCGCTCAACGCCGCGGGCCTTTCGGAAAAGGACATCACCATCGTCGACCTCAAGAACGCCGACCAACTCGCCGCGATCGCCGCAAAGAGCGTCGACGCCGTGTTCGGCGCCGATTTCCTGCTGCCGCTGGAAACGAAGGGTGTCGCGAAGATCTTCTACAAGTCCTCCGATGCCGGGGCTTCGGGCGACGGCTTCGGGGCCTTCCTCGTCACCGACAAATTCCGCAAGGCCTACCCGGAATCGACCGAAAAGGTCGTGCGCGGCCTCGTCAAGGCGGCCGCCTGGCTCGCCGACGACAAGAACCGCGAGGAAGCCTTCGAGATCTGGGCGCGCGCCGGCACACCGGTCGAGATCATCCGCAAGTCCAACGAGGGCAGCCCGCTCAAGGACAAATACGATCCGCGCCTCGATGACTTCTTTGTCGCCCGCTACAGGAGCGGCATCGGCTTCAACCAGGAGCAGAAGCTCACCCGCCGCGAGGTCGATCTCGACGCCTGGGTGGATCGCAGCTTCGTCGACAAGGCGGTCGCGGACCTGAAGCTCGAGGCGCTCTGACCCGACCGCAACGCCGAAGGCGCCCTGCAGAACTGACGGGAGGGGCCGGGATGTCGTCCATCGAGGCCGGGGCTGGGGCCACGCCCGCAGGGCGCGCCGCTTCGGCGAAGCGGCCGCGATCGGCCGGGGAAGGGTTCCGGGCGAGGCCCCGGGATCTCCTCCTCGTGCTTGCCGCTCCCGCCCTCGTCGTTGGCCTGTGGTGGATTGCATCG
>JBARWP010000572.1:0-15266 GCA_049646905.1 Pseudaminobacter sp.
GGCTAACCACATTGGCGAGGGCATGGCAGCTTGTGGGCTTTCCCCATCGGCCGGCCGCACTCCGAACGAGATTGCCCGCCGGCTGATCGAAAAGGCCGAGTTGCGCAGCGTGCGGCTGTCGGGTGAAGCGCTCGATGCGCTGAAGGCATTTCTGGGGATCGACGTTCCGCTGGCCGAGGCGGCCGGCGCATTGCGCGAATTTGCCGGCGCCACCGCATTGTCGCTTGGCGCTGCGCTCGACAGCTTCGAAGCCCGCATGGATGCCATCGCCGAGCACGGCCTGCCGCTGGCGGCAATCCGCTACGATGCAGGCTTCGGTCGTCCGCTCGACTATTACACCGGGCTTGTGTTCGAGATATTGGCGGATGACAAGCGGCCGCTGGCCGGCGGCGGACGCTATGATCGCCTGCTGACGCTGCTTGGCGCCAAAAGCTCCATTCGCGGCGTCGGCTTCTCGGTCTGGCTCGACCGCATCGAGCGGTTGCGGGAGGGCGGCAAATGACGATCACCCTCGCCATTCCTTCCAAGGGAAGACTGAAGGAGCAGACACTCGGCGTGCTGGCCAGGGCCGGCCTTGCCGTCAGCCTGCCGGACGACGACCGCGCCTATCGCGCCCGTATCGAAACTCTGGCCGATGTTGAGGTGGCATTTCTGTCCGCCTCCGAGATTGCCGGCGAGATCGGCAAGGGGGCGGTCGATCTCGGCATCACCGGCGAGGATCTGCTGCGCGAAACGGTGCCGGACTGGGAAGCGAGAGCCGGTATCGCCGCACGGCTCGGCTTCGGCCATGCCGATGTCGTCGTGGCGGTGCCCGACATCTGGCTCGACGTCGATACCATGGCCGACCTTGACGATGTTGCCGCCGAGTTCCGCCAGCGCCATGGCCGCCGGCTGCGCATCGCCACCAAATATTGGCGGCTGACGCAGCAGTTCTTCTCGCAGAAGCACGGCATCCAGGTCTATCGCATCGTGGAAAGCCTGGGTGCGACTGAAGGCGCGCCGGCAGCAGGTTCGGCGGACGTCATCGTCGACATCACCTCGACCGGCTCGACGCTGCGTGCCAACCATCTGAAAATCCTTCAGGACGGCGTCATCCTGCGCTCGCAGGCCTGCCTGGTCACGGCAAAAAAGCCACGCGATCCGGCCGACGAGAAGGCGCTGGATGCGATCGCCGTCGCGGTTTCAGGCTGCCTGCGGTAACAACCGGTCACGCAAGCCGCGCAGGGTCTTGGCGAGTTCCACGCATTCCTCGTGGCGGATGCTGTGCCGCCGCCAGGCAAGGCAGATTCGGCGCGAAGGCATCGGTTCGGTGAAGGGCACGATCTTCAGGTCCTGCACCGCACCCGCCGCCCCGGTCGCCATCTCGGGGATGAGGGTGACACCTAGCCCGTGCGCCACCATCTGCAGCAGGGTGGTCAGGCTGGTCGCACCGTAGCTTGCCATCGCCACCGGCTTCACGTTGTTGCACACCGCCAGCGCCTGTTCGCGCAGGCAGTGGCCTTCTTCCAGCAGCATCAGGCGCTCCAGTGCCGGGCTGTCCGGCGCTACCGGTGGTGCGATGAAGCCCGGATCGTTCGCTGCCACCGCTAGATAGAACCGGTCCTCGAACAGTTCTTCCGCGACCAGCGCCGGAGTATCGACCGGTGTTGCCGCGACGAATCCGTCGATCCGTCCGGCCGCCGTTTCCTCAATCAGAACATCCGTCACCGCCTCCCGCAATTCCAGCGTCAGGGCCGGAAAACGGGTTTTCAGTTCCGGCAGCAAGAGCGGCAGAAGATAGGGCGCGATGGTGGGAATGATCCCCAGGCGGAATTTCCCTTCCATCGGCGACCGCCCGCGCCTGGCCAGCGTTTCCACGTCCCGTATGTCGGACAATATGTTCTCGATGCGCGGCAGGAGTTCATGCGCCTCCGGTGTCATGGTGACGGATTTTCCGCCGCGCTCGAACAAAAGGCATCCGAGCCGTTCTTCCATTTCCGCGACCTGCGCGGAAAGTGCCGGCTGTGTGACGCCAACCAGTTCCGCAGCCCGGCCAAAATGCAGCGTCTGAGCAAGCGCGTGGAAATACAGCATTTGTCGGACGGTCAGGCGTATCATAGGAGAAAGTTATCGATCCGAGCAGAAAAGGCAATTTGTTTTTATGGCATACCTTGCCTAGATTAGAATTATTCAAGACTGGACCGGCTCGGCCTCCAGTGAAGCTCTTCACCATTCGAACTCAAGGGGAGGCGAAAGCCATGACCAAGACGACTTTGACCACCTCTGCCGGCGCACCTGTCCCGGACAACCAGAATTCCATCACCGCCGGCGAACGCGGGCCGATCCTGCTGCAGGACTATCAACTCATTGAGAAGCTGGCGCACCAGAATCGCGAACGCATTCCCGAGCGCGCCGTGCACGCCAAGGGCTGGGGTGCCCATGGCACGCTGAAGATCACTGGCGATATTTCGAAATATACCAAGGCAAAGGTTCTCCAGCCGGGCACGGAGACGCCGCTGATCCTGCGTTTCTCCACCGTTGCCGGCGAAATGGGCGCGGCCGATGCCGAGCGCGACGTGCGCGGCTTTGCCATCAAGTTCTACACGCCGGAAGGCAACTGGGACCTGGTCGGCAACAACACGCCGGTCTTCTTCGTGCGAGATCCGGTCAAGTTCCCCGACTTCATCCACACCCAGAAGCGCCATCCCAAGACCAATCTGCGTTCCGCCACCGCGATGTGGGACTTCTGGTCGCTGTCGCCCGAAAGCCTGCATCAGGTCACCATCCTGATGTCGGATCGCGGCCTGCCGACCGATGTGCGTCACATCAACGGCTATGGTTCGCACACCTATTCGCTGTGGAACGATGCCGGTGAGCGCTATTGGGTGAAGTTCCACTTCAAGACCCTGCAGGGCCACAAGCATTGGACGAACGAGGAAGCTGAGAAGGTCATCGGCAAGACCCGCGAGTCGACCCAGGAAGACCTCTACAACGCGCTCGAGCGCGGCGAATTCCCCAAGTGGAAGGTCCAGGTGCAGATCATGCCGGAACTGGACGCGGAAATGACCCCGTACAATCCGTTCGACCTCTCCAAGGTCTGGCCGCATGCCGACTATCCGCCGATCGACATCGGCGTGATGGAGCTCAACCGCAATCCGGAGAACTATTTCGCCGAGATCGAGAACGCGGCGTTCTCGCCCTCCAACATCGTTCCCGGCATCGGTTTCTCGCCGGACAAGATGCTGCAGGCGCGCATTTTCTCCTATGCGGACGCCCATCGTCACCGTCTCGGCACGCATTATGAGAGCATTCCGGTCAACCAGCCGAAATGCCCGGTGCACCACTACCACCGCGATGGCCAGATGAACGTCTATGGTGGCATCAAGACCGGCAATCCGGATGCCTACTACGAGCCGAATTCCTTCGGCGGTCCGGTGGAAGAGCCGGCTGCCAAGGAGCCGCCGCTGCGCATCTCCGGCGATGCCGACCGCTACAATCATCGCATCGGCAATGACGACTACAGCCAGCCGCGCGCTCTGTTCAACCTGTTCGACCAGGGCCAGAAGGAGCGCCTGTTCTCCAATATTGCGGCTGCGATGGGCGGTATTCCGCTGCATATCGAGGAGCGCCAGCTTGCCCATTTCGACAAGATCCATCCGGATTACGGAAATGGCGTGCGCCGTGCGTTGAGCGCAGCCGATGGCCGGGAGCGTCGCGCCATCTCGATCACGGAAAACACGCCGCAGGAAGCCGCCGAATAGAGGCGGACCTCCAGACAGTGCAAACGCAAGCGGGCGTGGAGCAATCCGCGCCCGCTTTGCTTTGGGTAAGCCGCCTCCTGATAAAATCGGTTTCCGATTCCCCGGCATATGGGTTAGGCAGGATTTCTCTCGGGTTGCCGAAATAGGGATCACCATATGCGACTAGGCGGACGGCTGGCTGCGGCCATAGAGGTTCTTGAAGATATCGAAAGACGGCATCGTCCGGCTGCCGACGCCTTGAAGGACTGGGGCGTTTCACATCGCTTTGCCGGTGCCGGCGACAGGGCCGCCATCGGCAACATCGTCTATGACGGTTTGCGCCGCAAGCGCTCGGCCGGTTGGCTGCTCGATGGCGACACGCCGCGCGCGATCGGCTTCGGTGCGCTGCTGCTGGAGTGGCGCGAGACGGTGCAATCGCTGAATGAGGCGCTGGAAGGCGACAAATTCGCGCCGCTGCCGCTGAGCGCGGATGAAGTGGAAGCGATTGCCGCGCGCATCTCCCAAACCGCACCGGATGCGATCCGCGCCGATTGTGCCGACTGGTGCGCACCTTTGCTGCAGCGGGTATTCGTGGACGAATGGGTAGACGAGGCCCGTGGCCTTGCGACACGCCCGCCGCTCGACCTGCGTGTAAACACTCTGAAGGCTGACCGCGCCAGGGTGCTGGACGAACTGGCCGAGACCGGTGCGGCGCCGACACGGCTTGCCGCCCATGGCATCCGTATCGCTCCGATCAGCGGTGGCGGGCGCCATCCGAATGTCCAGGCCGAGCCGGCATTTCACAAGGGCTGGTTCGAGGTTCAGGACGAGGGCTCGCAGGTGGCGGCCGATCTGGTCGGCGCGAAACCGGGCATGCAGGTGCTGGACTACTGCGCCGGTGCGGGCGGCAAGACGCTGGCGCTGTCTGCGGCGATGGAAAACCACGGCCAGATCTTTGCCCATGATTCCGAAAAAATCCGCCTAGCGCCGATTTTCGAGCGTATCAACCGCGCCGGCAGCCGCAATATCCAGGTCGCGACGAAGCCGGCTGAACTGGCGGAGCTGCAAGGGCGGATGGACTGTGTGCTGGTCGATGCGCCGTGTACGGGCAGCGGCACCTGGCGCAGGCGGCCGGATGCCAAATGGCGGCTCACGCAACGCCAGCTTGATGTGCGCAAGGCCGAACAGGCCGCGATCCTGCAGGCCGCAAGCGCCTATGTGAAGCCGGGCGGGCATCTGGTCTATGTCACTTGCTCAATCTTTGACGAGGAAAACCGGGATCAGATCGATGCGTTTCTCACCCGTGAAACCGGGTTCGCGCCGGTGGATCACCATACGCTGTGGGAGAGCGATCACCCAGCCGCGGCGGCGCGGATAGACCGGGAGAGAGGCATTTCGCTCACTCCGGCGCGCAGCGGCACCGATGGCTTCTTTATCGCAAGGCTCCAGCGGACTTCCTGATCCGGCGTGTTGCGGTGCAATATTGCGATTGCCCGCGACCGGTGACTTTGCGATAAACGACGATCCTCAAAATGGAAGCGGTCAATGGCATCCACCATCGTAGCCTCGGCAAATTCCGAAGAGCGGGTCAGGGCTTCCTTCGCCCGCCAGCAGGTGATGTCCACCATCGGCGCGACATTGACGGTCGTCACGCCGGGCACGGTCGAAATCGAGATGCCTTATTCCGAAGCGCTGACCCAGCAGCACGGTTTTCTGCACGCCGGCATCATCTCGACCGCGCTGGATTCAGCTTGCGGCTATGCCGCCTATTCGCTGATGCCGGAAAATGCTGCCGTGCTCACCATCGAATTCAAGGTCAATCTGCTGGCGCCTGGGCGCGGTGAGCGGTTCCTGTTTCGCGGCTCGGTGACCAAGCCCGGCCGTACCATCATCGTCGCCGATGGGCAGGCCTATGCTTTTGCTGCTGATGGCGAGGCCAAGCTGATCGCCACGATGACGGGCACGATGATGACCGTGCTTGGCCGCAGCGATATCGAGGGCTGAAATATCGGCTGCCAGCGTCGGCAAAGTGCGCGATATTGCCTCCAATCTGCACCGAACGGTCGGATCGGCATATGATTTTTCACCGAAATGACCCACTTTTGGTACGTTTTGACGGGTGGATTCGATGAGTTTTATGATCGTCGGCGGCAAAAAGCTGATGTTCGTGATGGCGCTTGAAGCGGAATTTGGGCCGCATCTGCGTCAACTCATCGTGCCCTTCATGACCGGGGTCGGTCCTGTCGAGGCCGGTGTCATGCTGGGCGCCGAACTTGCCCGCCGTCAGGGTGAAAATAGCCTGCCGGACCTTGTCGTGTCGCTGGGGTCGGCCGGCAGCCGCAGCTTGAAGCAGACCGAGATCTATCAGGTGGCTTCCATATCTTATCGCGACATGGACGCTTCCGTGCTGGGATTCGAGAAGGGGGTGACGCCATTCCTCGACCTGCCGGCGACCGTCCCGGTTAGCCTGCGGATACCCGGAATCGAGCAAGCCCGGCTGTCGACCGGCGCAGCGATCGTCTCCGGTCGCGGCTACGATGCCATCGATGCCGACATGGTCGATATGGAAACCTTCGCCATTCTCCGCGCCTGCCAGCTTTTTGCCATTCCGCTTGTGGGGTTGCGCGGCATATCGGATGGAGCAGCCGATCTGAATCACATCGACGACTGGACCAGATATCTGGAAATCATCGATGAAAAGCTGGCGGCTGCGGTCAGCCTGTTAAGGACATCGATCCTTGAGGGTGCTTTGGCTGTGTGAGGCTACCCGAAGGATGGCAGACACGTGCCGGCCTCGTATTCAGGCCCCAGCCGGGTTCGGATCGGCTGTTTTGCCCTGCTCCTGGCCGTTGTCCTGGGACCGATAGACCTTGAGCACGTTGAGTTCGTGTTTGCGCCCGTCGCGGGCGGTCCATTGGATCGACTGTCCCGGCGCGAGGCCGATCAGCGCTGTTCCAATCGGGGTGAGGATCGAGACCTTGCCTGCCGAAATGTCGGCATCGCCGGGGAAAACCAGCGTGACCGTCTTTGATTCGCCGGTATCGGGCTTGAATTCCACGGTTGAGCCCATCTGGACGATGTCGTCGGTCATCGAAGTGTCGGGCGCGATCTTGGCCCGATCGAGTTCCGCGAAAAGCTCATCTGCCACTTCGGCATTGCGCTCGGCGGTGGCATTGGCCAGCGTCGTCAGCCTTGCATGGTCGGTTGCCGAAATCTTGATGTTCGGCTTGCGCCGAGCCTTGGTCTTTTCTTGCATTTGAGCACTCATAATGTGTTGAACCCGGCAATCTTGCGCCGGGCGGCGACAGTTCTGTCGAGAATTATTCTGGAAGGCGCCGGTGCAGCCGGTGGGTGTCTAATGCTGCGGAAATGTCATGTGACATTGGAAAGTGCTCCCCCGTAGCTCGGGGGCGCATGACAGCCGAGCCGGGGGCTACGATCCCGCGATGGGGCAAACCCGAAAAAAACTGCTGCGAAGGGCGACTACGGCGTTCATGCAGGAACTGTTCCTTAGTCGCGTGAGGAAGTCAAGCATCGCGTAGAAACGTTATGCCTGATCCGCTCGAATGCAATAGCTCACGCCGGCGCTGACCGGCGTGTCTTGAAGGTGCTGATGCGTCTCTCAGACTGCGAGGTATTTGTTGCGGAGCTCGACATTGTCGAGCACTTCCTTGGCGGTGCCGTCGAACACGATCTGGCCCATGTCGAGGATCAAGGCCCGATTGGCGAGTTCGAGTGCCGCCACGGCATTCTGCTCGACGATGATGGTCGTGATGCCCAGGCTCTTGATCTGCTGCACGATGCGTTCGATCTCCTGCACGATCACCGGAGCAAGGCCCTCATATGGCTCGTCGAGCAGCAGAAGCTTGATATCGCGCGCGAGTGCGCGGGCAACGGCAAGCATCTGCTGCTCTCCCCCCGAAAGGGTAACGCCATCCTGCTTGCGTCTCTCGGCAAGGCGCGGGAAGTGCTCGTATATCTTTTCCAGGGGCCAGCCCTTCGGCTCCGCAATCTGGGCAAGGACCAGGTTTTCTTCCACCGATAGTCCCGGAATGATGCGGCGATCCTCCTGGACGAGCTGGATGCCCTTCTGGGCGGCCTGGAAATCGCGCAGCGTATGGATGGCATTGCCGCCGAGATAGATCTCGCCCTTTTTCAGTTCGGGATCGGCTGCCCGCGCCAGCGTGCGCAGCGTCGAGGTCTTGCCCGCCCCGTTGCGCCCGAGAAGGGCGACGATATCGCCTTCATTGACGTCGAAGGAGACGCCCTGGACGATGTAGCTTTCGCCATAATAGGCGTGGATGTTGCGGACGCTGAAATAGCCGGTGCCGGCGGGGGAAGCGGTCTGCTCGATTGCTTTGGTGTCAGGCATTGTCATCGCGTTCATTGGCGCGGCCCTCCCAGATAGGCTTCCTGTACTTTCGGGTTGCCCTTCACTTCATCGGGCGTCCCATCGGCGATGATCTGGCCTTGCGCCAGCACCGAAATGCGATCGGCCAGCGAAAAGACCACGTGCATGTCATGCTCGATGATGATTTTCGTCATCCCGCGCGCCTTGATCTTGCGCAGAAGGTCGATCGTGGAATTGGTGTCGTGGCGAGACATGCCGGCCGTCGGCTCGTCGAGGAGCAGCAGCCGCGGGCGCTGGATGAGGCCCATGGCGAGTTCCAGCCGGCGCTTGTCGCCGCGCGAAAGGCTGGCGGCGGTGACGTCCTTCTGGTCCTTGAGCCCGACATCCTCCAGCCAGTGTTCGGCGTCCTCGCGGATGTCATGCTGCTTGGAAACCGTCTGGATGGCATTGAGCTTGAAGGCCCCGTCACGCTTGGCGAAGGCCGGCACCATGACATTCTGCAGCAGGGTGAGCTCCGGGAAGATCTCGGGCGTCTGGAAGACACGCACCACGCCCATCTGGTTGATCTCGTGCGGCTGCTTTCCCGTGATCACTTCGCCGTCGAAGACGACGGCTCCGGTGTCGGGGGGGATGCGGCCGATACAGACATTGAGAAGCGTGGACTTGCCGGCACCGTTCGGACCGATGATGGCATGCGTCGTGCCCTCCATGACCTGGAGGTCGACGTCGGAGAGGGCCTTGAGCCCGCCGAAGCTCTTGTGGACGTCGGCAACGTGGAGAACGACATTGGAAGTCGACATGGGCTTACTCCGCCGGCTGGGGCTGGGCTACGGCAATCTTCTCGCCGCCGTCGTGACGGCGGTTGAGCCGGCTCCAGATACGGCGCAGGCCTTCCATGATGCCGCCGGGCAGGAAGATCACGATGAACATGAAGACCACTCCGAGGGTGAGGTTCCATCCTTCCCCGACGAACAGGGCCAGGAACGACACCAACGGTTGCTCGATCAGGTCGGGCAGGAAGCCGAGTATGCCGTGCAGGGTGTTTTCCCCGAAGGATGAGAAGATGTTCTCGAAATATTTGATGACGCCGGCGCCGATCACCGGCCCAACCAGCGTGCCGACACCGCCGAGAATGGTCATCAGCACGACCTCTCCGGATGCCGTCCACTGCATGCGCTCGGCGCCTGCAAGCGGATCGGTCGCCGCCATCAGCCCGCCTGCCAGCCCGGCATAGGCGCCGGAAATGACGAAGGCTGCGAGCAGATAGGGCCGGGTGTTGAACCCCGTATAGCGCATCCGGGTCTGGTTCGACTTGATGGCCCTGAGCATCATGCCGAAAGGCGAACGGAAGATGCGAACCGAGAAGAAGAAGCAGATGATCAGGGCGATTGCGCAGAGATAGAACCCGCCGAGGCCGCCGCCGCTGGTGTCGATGCCGAACAGCGTGGCGCGTGGCAGGCCCGCACCCGGGGCATGGAACATCGCGTCGATCCAGCGCGGGTCCTTCAGCGTGAGTTGCAGGCCGGTCTCGCCATTGGTCAGCGGCGTCAGCACCGAATAGGCGAGGTTGTAGCACATCTGCGCGAAGGCCAGCGTGAGGATCGAGAAATAGATGCCCGAGCGCCTGAGGCTGATATAGCCGATGGCGACCGCGAAGATCGTGGTGAACACCAGCGCCATCAGCAGGGCCGGAATGATGTTCATGGTGAAGAGCTTGAACGACCACACGGCGGCATAGGAACCGACGCCGAGAAACGCTGCATGGCCGAAGGAAAGATAGCCGGTCAGGCCGAACAGGATGTTGAAGCCGATGGCGAAGATGCCGAAGATGCAGATCTTCTGCATCAGCGCCGGATAGGCGGCTCCGATGGGCTGCAGGATGATCGGCATCAGCAGCACGAAGGCCGAGAAGCCCGCAAGCAGGAGCCAATCGTTGCGTGATAGGCCTTTGAACATGGTTTAGTCCTCCATCACGCCTTTGCGGCCCATCAATCCTCTCGGCAGGGTCAGCAGGATGACCACTGCGACCAGATAGATGATGATCTGATCGATGCCGGGGATGATGGCCTTCACCTCGTTCATGGAGGCGAATGATTGCAAGATTCCGAGCAGGAAGCCGGCCGCGACGGCGCCGCCCAGCGAGCCCATGCCGCCGACCACCACGACGACGAATGACAGCACCAAAAATTCCATGCCCATATGGTAGTCGGGCGGCAGGATCGGCGTGTACATCACGCCTGCCAGCCCCGCCACAACGGCCGCGATGCCGAACACCACGGTGAAGCGGCGTTCGATATTGATGCCGAGGAAGCCGACGGTCTGGCGGTCATGCATGCCTGCCCTCACCACCATTCCGTAGGTGGTGAACTGCAGGAAGGCGAAAACCGCGCCGATCACGCCGAGCGAAAACATGAGGTAGACGATGCGCCACCACGGATAGGCGAGCGTTTGGCCCAGGCCGAGGATCTGGCCGACATAGGCCGTGCCGCCAAAGGCGGCAGGTGCCGGCTGTGGGATCGGGTTGGCACCGAAGAAATGCTTGATCACTTCCTGGATGACGATGGCAAGGCCGAAGGTCACCAGGATCTGCTCGGCATGCGGGCGCTTGTAGAAAAAGCGGATCAGGCCGCGTTCCATGGCGATGCCGAAAATCAGCATGACCGGAACGGCCAGAACGATCGAAGCCGGAACCGAATAGTCGTGCAAATAGCTGCCGAAGTCGCCGAGCCAGGCTTCCACATAGGGCGTGCGGACTTCGAGCGGCGAACCCCAGGCGGTCGTCTGGGTCGGATCGATGACGACGCTTTCCAGGTTGAGGAACTTGTTGAAGCTTACGGCACAGAAGGCGCCGAGCATGAAGAGTGCGCCATGCGCGAAATTGACGACGCCGAGCGTGCCGAACACCAGCGTCAGCCCCAGCGCAATCAGCGCATAGGCACCGCCCTTGTCGAGCCCGTTCAGTATTTGCAGAAGAATCGCGTCCATACCCGCTTGATCCCAGTTGCGGTTCCGTCACTGGTGACGATGGAAGGCCCGGCCGCCGAAGCAGCCGGGCACGATGTCAGTGGGTCAGCACTGCTTGGCGTCGGATGGCCCGAGTTCGCCACCGAAGATCGCCGGATCGTAGGTGGTCGCCTCGCGCGGGATGACCTTGACGATCTCCATCAGGTCGTACTTGTCCTTCGGGTTTTCCTTGCCCTGCACGACCAGGCACGACTTCATGCACTGGTGGTCTTCAGCGCGATACAGCGTCGACCCATTGCCCAGGCCGTCGAACTCGAAGCCTTCCAGCGCCTGGATGACCGCCGGGGCGAAGAAGGTTCCGGCGCGTTCGCACGCATCGGCATAGAGCAGCGCCTGGACGTAGCAGGTGTGGGCGGCCTGCGAGGGCGGCGCGCCATATTCCTGGCCGAACGACTTGGTGAAGGCCTTGGTGGCTTCGTCGTCGAGCTTCCAGTCCCAGTTGCTGGTGCCGTAGATGCCCTTCACCGCGTCGCCCGCGCCCTGTGCCATCAGTTCGGAGAACAACGGCACGACGATCTCGAACTTCTTGCCGTTCACTTCCTTGTCACGCAGGCCGAACTGGACCGACTGGGTCAGCGAATTGACCATGTCCTTGCCGTAGTGGTTGAGGATCAGCACGTCGGCGCCCGAATTGAGGACCGGCGTGATGTATTGCGAGAAGTCGGCCGAGCCGAGCGGCGTGCGTACGGCCGCGACCGTCTGCCAGCCCATCGCCTCGGTGGCTGCCTTCATCGATTCTTCCTGCGTCCAGCCCCAGGTGTAGTCGGCCGTCAGGTGATAGGCCTTGCGGTCCTTGCCATAGGCTTCGCCGATGACCGGGCCGAGCGCGACGCCCGACTGGTAGGCGTTGAAGAAGTGACGAAAACCGTAGCGCTTCTTGTCCTTGCCGGTGGTGTCGTTGGAGTGGGTGAGGCCGGACATGTGGATGACGCCCATGTCCTGGCAAAGTGCCTGCACGGCCACGGCCTCGGCCGAGGACGAACCGCCGGAGATCATGATGGCGCCGTCGCGCTCGATCATGCGCTTGGAGTTGTCGCGGGCAGCGTCGGTCTTGGTCTGCGAATCGCCGTGGACCTGCGCGACCTTCTTGCCGAGAATGCCATTGCCCTTCAGGGCACCCGGCTTCATCGTCGGGATCATGCCGCCGTCGCCCTCGCCGTTGAGATGCTTGACGGCAAGCTGGAATGCCTTCAGTTCGTCGGCGCCTTCATCGGCATAGGGGCCGGTCAGCGGCACGCTCCAGCCGAAGGTGACCGTGTCGCCCTTGGGCATGTTGCAGGAAACATCTTCCGCATAGGCGCCGCGAACAAAATGCATTGGCGCGGCAAGGCCTGCGCCGAGAATGGCCGTGTTCCTCAAGAACACGCGCCTGTCGATAACCTTAAAACTCATTCCGGATCCTCCCGTTTGAACGAATTCCTCGCCGGCTGGCGTCGCCGGCTGGCGGAGGCGCTCGTACACCTCGCAGCGCATACTGCGCCTTCGTGTCATGAAAACAATAAGTCTTTGGTTTAATTGAATTATTTTGTGTTATTTTGTGATTGCAGTAGCTCGTTTTTGTCAATAATTTACAAATTGTGAGTGGGAGGCTCGGATGGACCGCAATCTGACAGGGCGAAAGATAAGGACGCACCGACGGGCGGCGGGTCTCACGCAGGGGCAATTGGCGGGCCGCGTCGGCATCTCGCCGTCCTACCTGAACCTTATCGAAGCCAATAAGCGGCCGATCGCCGGCGGGCTGCTCGACCGCATCGCCAGCGGGCTCGGCATTTCCCGCACCGAACTCGACGACACCTCAGAGTGGCGCATCGTCAATGCCCTGAACGAGCTGATCGCCGATCCCGAGATCGCCGGCTCGGCCGAGCATTCCCAGAGCGTTGCCGACTTGGTCGGCCGGCATCCGCAATGGGCCGATCTGGTGCTGAAGCTCTATCGTGCCTTCATCGACCGCAACCAGGCCGTTCTGGCGCTTGCCGACCGGCTAAGCCGCGACCCCTTCCTGGGCGAGAGCGTTCACCGCATCCTGACCAATGTGACGGCGATCCGCTCGGCGTCCGAAATCCTGGAGAAGAACGACGACCTGAGCGACGCGCAGCGCCAACGCTTCCTGGCGATCGTCGCGGCTGACAGCCAGCGGCTTTCCCTGGCTGCGCGGTCGCTGGCCGAGTTCTTCGACAATGCCGATATGCGCGTGCGCTCCGGCACCGCGATGGAACATGTCGATACCTTCATTTTCGAATCGAACAACCATTTCGCCGAGCTGGAGCAGGTGGCCGACGGCTTTCTGAAACGGCATGCGAAAAGTGGCGCTTCGCACCACGCCCTTGTGGAGATGATGGCCCGCAGCCATGAAAGGACGATGCCGGAACGGACGGTGGCCGGTGTTGCAGGCGCCGTGCCCGAATCGGCCAGGTCCAGGCGCTTCCGTATTCTCAAGGACATGTCGGCTTCGCTTGCCGGCGACAAGGTGTCCGCACTTATCGACGCCAGCCCCTCGCTTGCGTCGGAGGCTGCGCGCGCGCTGGCGACCTCGGCGCTCCATGCCTATGTGGCCGCCGCGATCCTGATGCCGTACGAGCCGTTCCTCGCGGCCGCGGAGCGGTGGCGCTACGATCTCGACGCGCTCTCCAGCGAGTTCGACGTGTCCTATGAGCAGGCCGCGCATCGCCTCGCGACGCTGCGCCGCCCGGGTGCGGAGGGCGTGCATTTCGCCTTCATGCGCTCGGACCCCTCGGGCTATGTCACCAAGCGTCTTTCGCTGCCGCGGCTTCCATTGCCACGATACAGCAATGCATGCCCGCTCTGGGTGATCTTTTCCGCCTTCCAGAATGCGGGGGCAACCGCGCGCGCATTCGGCGCGCTGCCTTCGGGCGATCGCTTCCTGTTCTTTGCGAGGGCCGTCGAGAAGGGGCCGCAGGCGGTTACATTCCCGCGACATCTGCTTTCGATCATGCTTGTTTGCCCGGCTTCCGAGGCCGGGCGCGTGGTCTATGGGGACGGTATCGACCAGTCCAATCCGCAAACGACCGTTCCGGTGGGCACGACCTGCCGCCTGTGTCCACGCGATAATTGCGGCCATCGACAGGAGGCGGCGTTGGTCATCTGACCCTTGGTAATCACAAAGAACTATCCTGGGTTCTTCAGAAATGTGTAAAATAAAAAAAGTTCGGTGAATGGGAGGGAAGCCGGCAATTGTCGAAAACGCGCGTGCTGATTGTCGAGGATGAGCCGAACATCGTCGAGTCCCTGAGCTTTATCCTCGGGCGGGCTGGCTTCGATATCGAGACGGCAGGCGATGGGGTGGAGGCCCTGCAGCGACTGCGTCGGCAAGCATATTCCGCCCTCATTCTCGATCTGATGCTGCCCGGCATCAATGGCTTCGATGTCCTGCGATCGGTACGCTCGGATGGAGAATTGAAGGACTTGCCGGTGATTGTGCTGACCGCCAAGGGGCAGGCGGCCGACCGGCAGGCGGCCGAGGCGATCGGTGCGACCGCCTTCATCACCAAGCCGTTTTCGAACGCCGAGATTGTCCAGCGCGTCAGTGAACTGACGGGAGGCTAGACCTTTCATGACTATATGGAAGCGTCCTGCCGGTAGGAATTCAGCCCGAAGGGGTTGCCGCTGGCGGTCGCCTGTGGTGTTGGCTTGCATCGGTCGCTTGGCGGGTTGCCTCACCGTGGTGGGACAGGCAGGACGTGTTCCACACAACCATGGAAGGCCCTAGACGTGGCCTCCGAGGAGCCCGACCGGCAGGGTTTGCGCGATGCGGCGACCATTCTTCCGTTTGCCGCCGCAGCACTTCTGGCGCCGCCGCTGATCTGGATTTTTGCCGGGCCGACCGAGCCTGGGCGCGTTCCACTGATCATCCTTTATATTTTCGGCATCTGGGCGGCCATCATCCTGGCTGCGTTCCTGCTGGCACGGCGCATGGCCAAGCTGACGGACGAGCAACCAAAGCGCCGTGACAATGGCGGCGGCCCCTGATGCTGCCGGCCAATCTCGTTGTCCTGGTCTGCCTGGCCTATGTGGCGGTTCTATTCGCGCTCGCTTTCGTGGGCGACCGGCGTGCCAGAAAGAATCCGGCCGGCTGGCTGTCTTCGCCGCTGGTCTACACACTGTCGATTTCCATCTATTGCACGTCCTGGACCTTCTTCGGATCGGTCGGCTCG
>JBARWP010000573.1:0-1508 GCA_049646905.1 Pseudaminobacter sp.
GTAAATGACGCGGCGCAAAAAATATATCTGTGATGGCGGCGTGCCGACAGCTTTATGGGCCAGTCGCGTATGGACGATAATAGCGTTTTACTTTTAACTCTCTAAATCATGAGCGACTCACACAATCGCGCGGATTTCGTCCGTTTTTCTCTGGAGCAGGGCGTACTTCGCTTTGGAAGCTTCAAGGTAAAGTCCGGTCGCATCAGCCCCTATTTTTTCAATGCAGGCTTGTTCAATACAGGTCGTACGGTTGGACGTCTGGCTCAGTTTTATGCGCAGGCGCTGGTTGATTCCGGGCTTGAGTTTGACATGCTGTTCGGGCCAGCCTACAAGGGTATACCGCTGTCCACGGCGACGGCGGTGGCGCTTGCCGGGCACCCCGGGCTGCACGGCCGCGACGTACCGTTTGCTTTCAACCGCAAAGAGGCAAAAGATCATGGCGAGGGTGGGACGCTGGTGGGTGCGCCGTTGCAGGGCAGAGTGGTTATCATTGATGACGTCATTACTGCAGGCACGTCGGTGCGCGAGTCGGTAGAGATCATACGTCAGGCCGGTGCTGAGCCTGCGGCCGTTCTGATTGCGCTTGACCGTATGGAAAGGGCGGGTGCAGACGATGCGCTGTCGCCGCACTCGGCCGTGCAAGAAGTAGCCAGCCGCTACGGCATGCCGGTAATCAGTATTGCTTCGCTGGACGACATCATGGGCTTGCTGCGCAATGATGCAGACTTGGCCGGGCATCGTGATGCCGTGACAGCCTATCGGGCCAGATATGGCGTTTTCCACCCATCAAGCCCATCCGGCACAGAATGTTAGACTGAATTTCCAGTACACACACCGGCGTAATGAGGCTCTTGCATGGCAGTTTTTCTTCCCGCATTAAAAATAGCGCTTCCGTACATAACTCAGGCCGTCGCCGCAGCCATTCCGGCATTTACATCCAGACCGGCAAATGGCAAGCTTGATGAAATAGTGCCCCAGCAAATAGCAGAGCTTCAAACGGCAGTTACCCAAAATGCCGAAACCGTACAAGGCCTTGCCATTCAAATGAAGGAGAACATCGAAGACGCGGATGCCGGAATGGCCGCGATGCAGCAGCAAATTACGATATTGAGACGCCTGGTCATGCTGTCTTCAGCGGCGGCCGCGGCGGGTATTATCATGGCGATTTGGCTGCTGGCACAGTAAACTGACCCCAAGACGATTAAGCGACTATAAGGTTATACGCACCATGACTGACAAATTCGAAGCTGAAATCTTAAACGCCATAAAGCCGTTGTTGGTCCCCTATCTTGAACAGTCGGCCAGCCATCAGTTCAATGTGCAGCCAGGCTTGATCGAAGTTACCTGCCAGCAAGATGGCGGCGACCCCGGCAGCACCACTATCCTGCAAATTGAAGTCGACCACGAATCCAGGCAGTTGCAGATAACTTCTCTCAGCACACCTGGCATTATGAAAGGCCTGGGTCTGGGAAAGCGATTAATCAAAGAAATATATATAAGCGCTAAAG
>JBARWP010000574.1:0-2826 GCA_049646905.1 Pseudaminobacter sp.
GGCCGGCGCGGTGCGCTACGAGACCGTCGGCGCGCTTGACCTGCTGGAGGACGGCCGGAATTTCGGCGGCCGCATCGGCGCCTCCTACGGCACCAACGGCAAGGGCTTTTCCGGCAACGTCGCCGGCTATGGCCGCCATGAAGGTTTCGATTGGTTCCTTATGGGGCATGGAGTTGCCGGCGGCGGCAACTACGAGAGCGGCTCCGGACTGGAGATCCTCGGCACCGAACCGGCGGCCAGGAACATCCTCGCCAAGCTCGGCTATGAGGCCAACGGCCATCGCGTCGATCTGGGTTATGAGCGCGGCCGCGACGAGGCCGATCGCCTGATCAAGATGAATATGGGCTTGGCCGGCGACGAACTGCACCCGCTCGAAGTGTCTCGTGACTCCGTCAATCTGAAATATACGACAACGGAAGCGACCGACTACTGGGACCCGGAAATCGCGGTCTACTACACCCAGAACGACTATTGGCGGAACAATTACGCGGCCCGCACCAATGGCAACATGAATTTGAACGAGGATCTGTTCGGCGGAAAGGCCCAGAACACATTCACCACGGCCTACGGCAAGATCACGGCCGGTTTCGACGTCGGTCAGCACAATTATCATACCGACAACTACGGAAACAATAATCGCCAGTACCGCGATTTCGACACGCTCCAGACGGGCGCCTTCGTGCAGGGCCGCTTCGAGTTCGACAACAGCTTCAAGGTCTCGACCGGCGCACGCCTCGACCACCACCGCTTCACCGACTGGGACGACAACGCCTTCTCCGGTTCCGGCGCCAGCGCGAACGTCACGGTCGCCTATGCGATCAACGAAAACATCGAGGTCTTTGCCGGGGCCTCGAGCACCTGGCTCGGCTATGTCGTCGGCGACTACGGCTATGTCCATGCCCGCACCGACGCATTCTACACCGATCCCGATTTCGAACCCGGTCGCGCGCAGAATCTCAAGGTCGGCGCCAATTTCGGCTATGGCGACTGGCGTGGCGGCGTCACGGTCTTCGACACCCGCATCAACGGGCTGCCTGAATACACCACGGCCGTCCTGCAGAACTACGCGGACGAATTCCGTTCAAGAGGCGTCACGCTCAACACCAGCTACCGGTGGGGCGAAACCAGCATCGGCGCGACCTACACCTATGCCGACGTGACGCAGGGCGCGAATGCGGCGCTGCCGAACAGCGGTACGTTCATGCCGGTCGGTCATATGGCGACTGCCTTCATCGACCACGAATTCGTCGACTACAACCTGAAAGTGGGCGCATCCCTGTCCTGGGCGAGCAGGATCGCGGATGCCTACGCTACCGGCAACGGCTTCCTCGACCAGCCTTCCTATACCGTGGTCAACGCCTATGCGGAGTGGAACCCGCCCATCAATGAGAACCTCACGCTGCGCGTAGGCGTCGAGAACCTGTTCAACGAAACCTATTATGAGCGCTCGAGCTATGCGGCCAGCACGAGCCGGGGCGGCATCGATCCGGTCTATGCGCCGGGCCGCACCTTCACGTTCCAGACCGCGCTCAAGTTCTGATCCCGCCAAGATCGGATGCGGCCAAGGTACAAGGGGCGCCGGCAGGCCGGCTGACCCGTGCCGGCATGGGCCTGGTCGATCGTCGCGGCCTTCGTCTGTTCGAGCCGCATCGGGATCGTCTTCGGCTACCTGCCGGCTCGCAACGCCTCACGGCTCTCCAACTCGCGGACGATGTCAAAAATAACTTGAATTTTATAGTCATATTAAATAGCTACCGTTGCGGATCGCCGCATCGGCGTCGATGCCGTCCGGACCTTGCCCAGCAGGGGTTTTCAACGGTCCGGCCATGGAGGCGCGGCCTGGAGGAGGATGCCGTTGAGCTTCAGCCCCCGCATGGAGAGCCGCATCAGCGGTTTCAAGGTCATCGGCGACCTCAGGTGGCGGGTCTGGAACGGCGTTGTCGCCGACCTGTGGGACGTCGCCTGCGACGAGCGGGCGGAAGGCCACTATGTCTCGCCCGATCCCCGGCTTTTCGTCCTTCTCGAGATGGAAGGCGAGGGCGGCCGGTTCGAGGTGCGCCATGCCGACACGCGCGCGACGCATGTCGAGGCGGTCTCGATGAGCTTCGTTCCGGCCGGATTGCCTCTGGTCGCGCAGGCTTCCGACCTTCGCCGCATCCGGCACCTCGACCTGCATTTTTCCGAAAATGCCGTCAGGCAGCGTTTCGGCAGGGCCTTCGACCAGTCGCGGCTGACGCAGGAGCGGCTGCAGTTCGCCGACCGCCGCATCGCGGAAATCGCCCGGCTGATCGCGCAGGAATGTGCCGATCCCGCCCCCCTTCATGGGAAATATGGCGAGGGCCTCGTCGACGCCCTGCTGACGCTGCTGCTCGACGTGCGCCCGGAGCGCGCGAAGCGGCGCGCCGAGCTCTCGCGCCGCCAGCTCGCCCAGGCCACCGGCTTCCTCGAAGCGCATTGCTTCGAGACGATAAGGCTGGCCGACCTCGCCGCCATGATCGGCCTGTCGCAAACCCATTTCAGCCATGCGTTCAAGGCTTCGACCGGAATGCCGCCGCACCGATGGCAGATGCATTCGCGCATCCGCAAGGCCCAGGACATTCTCCTGGCCGGGGAGGCGCCCCTGATAGAGGTCGCCAACATGGCCGGTTTCTCCGACCAGGCGCATTTCACGCGCGTCTTCAAGAGCATCGTCGGCCTGACGCCGGCCGAGTGGCGGCGGCAGAATTCGTCGTGACATTTCTGCATCGCCCCGCGGTTTTCCGCAGAACCGGCCAAAAACGGACAAGCCCGGCCAAATTCGTCCAATCATGCGAGTAAAACTTGATG
>JBARWP010000575.1:0-3151 GCA_049646905.1 Pseudaminobacter sp.
CCCTATGGCTATGAAAGGCGGGTCGGCGTCGCCAGGGCCCTGGTGGCGCAGCCGCAGTTCATCCTGCTCGACGAGCCGGCCGCGGGGCTGAACGAGCGCGAGGGAAGGGAATTCCTCCAGTCCGTGCGCGACATCAAGGCCATGGGCTGCGGCGTGCTGCTGATCGAGCACAATATGCGGATCGTCTTCGATCTGTGCGATCGCATCCAGGTGCTCCAGAGCGGCGAGACGCTCGCTACGGGCGATGCCGAGCACATCCGCAACCATGCGCTCGTTCGCGAAGCCTATTTGGGAAAGAAGGTGGCATGACCCTTCTGAGCATTTCCGGGCTGGAGGTTTCCTACGGCGCCGTCTGTGCCCTGCGCGACGTCACACTGTCCGTCGGGCAAGGCGAGATCGTTGCGCTGATCGGGCCGAACGGCGCGGGCAAGACCTCACTGCTGATGACCGTCGCCGGCATCGTCAAACCCAGCGCAGGGCGGATCGACTTCGGCGGAACGGAGTTGAGGGACAAGCAGCCGGAGGCGATCGTCGCAGCGGGCATTGCGCAGGTTCCCGAAAGCCGTGATGTCTTCACCAAACTGACGGTGCATGAAAATCTGCTCATCGGTGCCAGCCTGCGCGGCGATCGCGCGGCGATCCAGGCCGATATCGAACGGATCGAAGCGCTGTTTCCTCGGCTTGCGGAACGGCGCAAGCAGCCGGCCGGTCTTCTTTCGGGCGGCGAGCAGCAGATGCTTGCCATCGGCCGGGCGATGATGTCGCGGCCGCGGCTGCTGATGCTGGACGAGCCCTCGCTCGGGCTGGCCCCGGTGGTGACGGATGCGGTGTTCGAGACGATCGCCGGGCTGCAGGCTTCCGGGACGACGATCCTGCTGGTCGAGCAGAATTCGGAGCGGGCGCTGTCCATCTGCCACCGGGCCTACCTCATCTCGGCGGGCGTGATGGTTGCCGGCGGCACGCCGGACGAGATCCATGCCGCAGGTACGGTTGACGCCGCCTATTTCGGCCTTATGTCAACCGCAACGGGCACGCAACCATGATCATAGTGCAATACCTGATCGATGCCGCGAGCGTGGGCGGCCTCTACGCCCTGACCGCCCTCGGGATCGGATTGATCTTCGGGGTCATCGGCCTGGTGAACTTCGCCTATGGCGAATACATCATGATGGGGGCCTACGTGATCCTCCTTGCGGTCGGCTTCAATTGGCCCGTCGTGATCCTGTTCATGCTGGTCTATGTCACGGCAATGGCGCTGCTTTCCGACTTTCTGGTGTTCCGGCCCGTTCGCAGCGCCGATCCGTCCACGCTCATGATCGTGTCTTTCGGGTTGAGCTACATGACCCAGTACATCTATGTCATGCTGTTCGGCTCCCTGACCCGGACCGTCAATTTCCTGCCCATGGTCAATCAGGCCATCGAGATCGGCGGTGTCCGGATCGCCGGCGTGAACCTGCTCCAGATCGGCGCCACGCTGATCCTGACCGTGGCGCTGGCTTCGTTCATCAAATTCACCAAGCTCGGCTACCAGATGCGCGCGGTTTCCGAAAATCCGCGCATGGCGCGCATGGTCGGGGTCGACATCCACCGCGTCGTGGCCGCGGCCTTTATCACCAGCGCCGTGCTGGCGGTGACGGTCTCGGCCCTGTTCATAACCCAGACCGGCTCCATGACGCCGTTCTTCGGAACGTCGCTGACCCTGATCGGCTTCGTGGCCACCGTGATCGGCGGCCTGGGCAGCCTGGTGGGCTGTGCGCTGGGCGGCTTCCTGGTGGGTTTCGCGACGACGCTGCTGCAACTGATGCTTCCGCCGGACCTGCAGCCGTTCCGCGACGCCTTCGTGTTTGCGGCGGTCATATTGGTGCTGCTGGTAAGGCCGGGGGGACTGATCGTCCTGAGTTCAAATCAGGAGCGGGTGTGATGCAGGGACAGGAAAAGGAAAGCCTTCTGCGCATGGGCCTGCGCACGGCGTGGCCCTGGCTCAGCCTGGCCGTGCCCATCGTCGTGGCGGCTCTGCTTGTCAGCGCGGTAAGCCCCGCCTATGCGCGGCTGGTGACAGACACGCTCATCAAGCTGATCATGGTGATCGGGCTCTATATGTTCATCGGCAATTCCGGGCTGATGTCCTTCGGCCACGGCGCATTCATGATCGTGGGCGCCTACGCCTCGGCATGGCTCACCATCGCGCCGACCTTCAAGAAGGTCATCCTGCCGCAATTGCCACAATTCCTGCAGGCGGCGGCGTTCGACCCAGTCACTGCCGGCGTGATCGCCGTCGCCCTTTCCGCGCTGCTGGCATTCATCGTCGGCATACCCTTGATGCGGCTGTCGGGCATTGCTGCTTCGATTGCGACATTTGCCTTCTTCATCGTGGTGTCGGTCATCTACAACAACTGGACCTCGTGGACGAAGGGCACGGCATCGCTCGTGGGGCTGCCGGTCTATGTCGGCCCGTATACCGCCCTTGTCGCGGCGCTGGTGGTGCTGGCGATCGCCGACATGTTCAGGGTGTCGCGCTACGGGTTGTTCCTGCGGGCCACCCGCGAGGATGCGGTGGCCGCCCGGGCCACCGGCCTGAAGGTGGAGAAGCTCAGGCTCATCGCCTTTGTGCTCAGCGCGGCGATCTGTGCGGTGGGTGGCATTTTGTGGGGCCACAACAATGGCGCGCTCACGACGGCCAACAACGTCTATTTCAACCTCACCTTCCTGACGATCGCCATGCTGGTCGTCGGCGGAATGCGCAGCATGGCGGGGGCCGTCTACGGCACCATCCTGCTGGCGACGGTGTCCGAGCTGTTGCGGCAGCTCGAAAGAGGTGTCGATCTCGGCGGGCTCGCCCTGAAGTTCCCCGCCGGCTCGGGGCAGGTGGCGCTGGGCCTTTGCATGCTGCTCGTGCTGATCCTTCGGCCCGAAGGGCTGACCCGCGGCAGGGAAATCGCGCTGCCGCGATGGCTGAGGCCGGCCGGCAAGGCCGTGGGCCAGGAATCCGCCTTTGGAAAGTGAAGGCCGCAAGGATATTGCCCAAAGACAATGGCTTGATGCGCGGCAAGTGAATCTGGAAATTCGGACGGGCCTTGCAGGTTCCAGTCGTAAGGAATGTGAATGATGGGAATAGATATTGCCGGAAAGCGCGTGCTCATAACGGCAGGCG
>JBARWP010000576.1:0-4564 GCA_049646905.1 Pseudaminobacter sp.
GGATCGAGGCACGGTACAGCCCGAGATGCTCTTCGCCATCGATCCTGAGCGTATTCGCATCGGCGCCGAGATTGATGGCGTAGCCACCGCCGCCCTGCTGCTTGCGGCAGATCGAGCAATAGCAAAGCTGGTAAGGCACCGGCGTGTGGCTTTCCACACTGAAACGAACGGCGCCGCAACGACACGAACCCTTGAGAAGCATGGTCATCGATGGTTCCCTTTCTTCGCCGCCGACCGGTAGTATCGGGCGGTCATTCGTAGTCTAATTGGGTGAAAGCGAGGCGCAGGCAATGACCGAAGCCGATATTGCCGATCTTTTTGCCGGCCTTGGACCGGTCACCGTGCGCAAGTTGTTCGGCGGCAAGGGCATCTATTTCGACGGCGTGATCGTGGCCATCGAGCTGCGCGGCGAATTGATGCTCAAGGTCGACCAGGAAAGTGCGCCGGAATTCGCAGCCGCCGGCTGCACCCAGTGGACCTATACCGGTTCCAGGCACGGCAAAAGCGTTGCCATGCCCTATTGGAGCGTTCCCGAGAGTGCCATTGACGATCCCGACGAAATGGCGATCTGGGCACGCAAGGCCTACGAAGCCGGGCTGAGGGCCGGGAAGTAGATCTTGCGGACGGCCCTGCGGCGATCAGCTCTCATGGTACGAGGCGGACACGCCTGGCGAATCGTCTTCCTTCCAGGAAGCCGAATTCTACCCGACCGATACGGGATACATTCCATGCCGTCTTCGAGAATGAAAGCAGAACAAAATTTGAAAGGCAATATTTGTCAATAGCTTACCCCTCTTGTCAAAAAAGAACAAAAAGGGTACACATTTAGCAATATTCCGGTGTGCCCGGCCTTCATTGACGTCCAAGGGGTAATGTATCATGGCTCAGAATTCACTGCGGCTTGTAGAGGATAAATCGGTGGACAAATCAAAGGCTCTGGATGCCGCGCTTTCCCAGATCGAGCGCGCTTTCGGCAAGGGCTCGATCATGCGCCTGGGAGCGAACGAGAAGATCGTCGAGATCGAGACCATCCCGACCGGATCGCTGGGTCTCGATATCGCGCTTGGCGTGGGCGGGTTGCCGCGCGGCCGCATCATCGAGATCTATGGCCCGGAAAGCTCGGGCAAGACCACATTGGCTTTGCACACGGTGGCGGAAGCGCAGAAGAAGGGCGGTATCTGCGCCTTCGTCGATGCCGAGCATGCGCTGGACCCGGTCTATGCCCGCAAGCTGGGGGTCGATCTCGAAAACCTCCTGATTTCGCAGCCCGATACGGGCGAGCAGGCGCTGGAGATCTGCGACACGCTGGTCCGCTCGGGCGCGGTTGACGTGCTGGTCGTCGATTCGGTCGCCGCGCTGACGCCACGCGCCGAGATCGAGGGCGAGATGGGCGATTCCCTGCCTGGCCTGCAGGCGCGCCTGATGAGCCAGGCGTTGCGCAAGCTGACGGCTTCCATTTCGCGCTCCAACACGATGGTCATCTTCATCAACCAGATCCGCATGAAGATCGGCGTCATGTTCGGCTCGCCCGAAACCACGACAGGCGGCAATGCGCTGAAATTCTACGCCTCGGTGCGCCTCGACATCCGCCGCATCGGTTCGGTCAAGGATCGCGACGAGGTCGTGGGCAACCAGACCCGCGTCAAGGTGGTCAAGAACAAGCTGGCACCGCCCTTCAAGCAGGTCGAGTTCGATATCATGTATGGCGAAGGCGTCTCCAAGACCGGAGAACTTATCGATCTTGGTGTGAAGGCTGGTGTGGTCGAAAAGTCGGGCGCCTGGTTCTCCTACAACTCGCAGCGCCTCGGCCAAGGCCGGGAGAACGCCAAGATGTTCCTGCGCGACAACCCCGATACGGCTCGGGAGATCGAACTTGCGCTCAGGCAGAATGCCGGGCTGATCGCGGAGAAGTTCCTTGAAGGTGGGCCTGACGGCGACTTGGAGGACGAAGCCGGCGCAATGTAGAGCATGTCTCCCGAAGCTCGGAAAGCAAATATGAAGGTTCGCGACGCGCTTTAAGCTCGGCTGCCTTTACGCACTCTGAACCGCTGGCCTCAGGCTGGCGGTTTTTGCGTTGGAAATGATGGAGAAATTCCGGCTTTTGCCGTTCTGGACAGGGTAGGGTGCGGCGGCTAAAAGGCTCTGTCAATTTCTGCTGGAGCGTCGGGCTGAAAAGTGCGAAGCGGATTTCGTATATATCCGGTGCTCGAACAAATAAACAGGGCGGCAAAGGCGATCCGGTTGGGCGTTCGACGCTCCGCGGTGTCGGCGGATTTCTCGCAAGGGCAATGATATGAGTAGCGTAAACGAAATCCGGTCGACATTCCTCGACTATTTTCGAAAGGACGGCCATGAGGTCGTGCCTTCGAGCCCGCTGGTGCCGCGCAACGATCCGACGCTGATGTTCGTCAATGCGGGCATGGTGCAATTCAAGAATGTGTTTACCGGGCTCGAAAGCCGCAGCTATTCGCGCGCCACGACGTCGCAGAAATGCGTGCGCGCCGGCGGCAAGCATAACGACCTCGATAATGTCGGCTACACGGCGCGCCACCACACATTCTTCGAGATGCTCGGCAATTTCTCCTTTGGCGACTATTTCAAGGAACATGCCATCGAGCTTGCCTGGAACCTGATCACCAAGGAGTTCGGCCTCGCGCGAGATCGTCTGCTGGTCACGGTCTACCACACCGATGACGAGGCGGCAGGGTTCTGGAAGAAGGTCGCCGGCCTGCCGGACGAGAAGATCATCCGCATCCCGACTAGCGACAATTTCTGGGCGATGGGCGATACCGGCCCCTGCGGCCCCTGCTCGGAGATATTCTACGATCACGGCGAACACATTCCCGGCGGGCCTCCGGGAAGCCCCGATGAGGATGGAGACCGCTTCATCGAGATCTGGAACCTCGTCTTCATGCAGTACGAGCAGGTCACGAAGGAGGAGCGCATCGATCTGCCGCGACCCTCGATCGACACCGGCATGGGGCTGGAGCGCATCGCCGCCGTGCTGCAGGGCAAGCACGACAATTACGACATCGACTTGTTCCAGGCGCTGATCCGTGCCTCCGAGGAGGTGACAGGCGTAAAGGCCGAGGGCAAGAACCGCGCCAGCCATCGCGTCATTGCCGACCATTTGCGTGCGTCGAGCTTCCTGATTGCCGATGGCGTGCTGCCTTCGAATGAAGGCCGTGGCTATGTGCTGCGCCGCATCATGCGCCGCGCCATGCGCCATGCCCAGTTGCTCGGCGCTTCGGAGCCGCTGATGTGGCGCCTGGTTCCCGCCCTCGTTCGTGAGATGGGCCAGGCTTATCCTGAGCTGGTGCGCGGCCAACCTTTGATTACCGAGACCTTGAAGCTCGAGGAAACACGCTTCCGCAAGACGCTGGCGCGCGGTCTCACGCTGTTGTCGGATGCCACCGACACGCTGGGCAGCGGTGATCGCCTCGACGGCGAGACGGCCTTCAAGCTGTACGATACCTATGGTTTCCCGCTTGATCTGACCCAGGATGCGCTGCGCCAGCGCAATATCTCGGTCGATCTCGACGGCTTCAATGCGGCCATGCAGCGCCAGAAGGCCGAGGCCCGCGCAAGCTGGGCTGGTTCGGGTGAAGCTGCCACCGAAACCATCTGGTTTTCGGTCAAGGAAAAGACCGGCGCCACTGAATTCCTGGGTTACGACACCGAGGAAGCCGAGGGCATCGTCCAGGCTCTGGTGAAGGATGGCGTCGAAGTGGATACCGCGGAGGCTGGCGACGAGGTCCGTATCGTCGTCAACCAGACGCCGTTTTATGGCGAGTCCGGCGGCCAGATGGGCGACACTGGCGCGATGTCGGGCGAGGGCTTCGCCATCGAGATCACCGACACCCAGAAGAAAGGTAACGGGCTTTTCGTCCATTCGGGCCGCGTGACCAAGGGCAAGGTGACGACGAATGCGGCCGTGGTGATGCAGGTCGATCATGCAAGGCGTGCACGGCTTCGCTCCAACCACTCGGCGACACACCTTGTGCACGAGGCGCTGCGGGAGGTGCTGGGCACCCATGTCGCGCAGAAGGGATCGCTGGTGGCGCCGGAGCGGCTGCGCTTCGACTTTTCGCATCCGAAGCCGATCTCGGCCGCGGAACTCGAGCGTGTCGAGGCGATGGCCAATGAGATCGTGGTGCAGAACAGCCCGGTCACGACCCGCCTGATGAGCGTGGACGACGCCATCGCCGAGGGTGCGATGGCGCTGTTCGGCGAAAAATATGGTGACGAGGTGCGCGTGGTCTCCATGGGGACCGCGCTGCATGGCGACAAGCAGGGCAAGCCGTACTCCGTCGAGCTTTGCGGCGGCACGCATGTGAATGCGACCGGTGATATCGGCCTTGTTCGCCTCGTTTCGGAAGGGGCGGTTGCCTCCGGCGTTCGCCGGATCGAGGCACTGACCGGCGAGGCTGCGCGGCGCCATCTGGACGAGCAGGACCGGCGGCTGAAGGCAGTGGCGGCCGCGCTCAAGGTTTCACCGGCAGATGCGGTGGCGCGCCTTGAGGCGGTCCTGGAAGAACGCCGCAAGCTGGAAAAGGATTTGGCC
>JBARWP010000577.1:0-2858 GCA_049646905.1 Pseudaminobacter sp.
GAATTTGACATTCGATACCCGATTGATGTCGGCCGCCAGATCGAATGTCAAATTCGAAAATTCCACTAGAATCATAAACTTTCTAGTGGTTCTTTTGTTTCCAACATTTGCCTTCGCGCCTGATACAAATGGGATGCAAATGTTGGAAACGAACCACTAGTAGGTCAGGACCCGGCAGTCCCCCTCCATGATATCGCGTATCATGGAGGCGGCGCCCATCAGGCCGGAACATTCGGCAATGAGATCGGATTCGCCGACCTCGAACAGGTCGAGATTGGCAGGGCAGGCCCAGAACCGTGCCCCGTGTTCATGCGCTTCCCTGATCCAGTCGAAGACCGTTTTCGGATCCCCCGGCTTGACGTGGATTTTTTCCGCGACGCCCTTGATCATCAGCTTGCCGGCCGTGGCCGCGCAAACCACGTCGACGGGGTAGTCCATCGCAGCGGCGATAGCCGCGTGGTAGAAGGGTGTGGCGAGTTCTTCCGGGTTGCGCGGGTCCGTATTGACCAGGACGATGAGCAGGCGTCGGGTCATGTCGGCAGGCTCGCTGGCTCGGGACGGGAGCGGGATAGCGTTTCGCCTTCGATGAACTCCTGCGTTCCGATCTCTTCGGCGAGAAGCCTGGAGGCCATGTCGACTTCCTTCGTGGCCAACCTGCCGTGTGCCGGTCGTCTGCCGAGCGCCTGTGCGATTGCGTCGATCATCGCGGCGGCGACGCTGTCGAAATCAGGCGTAGGGCCAGGACCCTCCGCCAGCGTCATGACGGGAAGGGGCGTGTTTCCATCTGTGGATAGGCGCAGTACCTGCGCCATCTCCTCAAGATCGGCGTCGATCAGCACCGTTCCCTGATGGATCAGGCTGCCGCCATCGTGCCAGCCAGCCGAGCCCGACACTTTCTGCTCGCCGACCATCACATCGCCCGGCGGGCGGATGCGTGCGGCAAAACCGAAGCCGGCAAGTGCTGTTGCGATTGCGCCGCAGATTTTTGCCGAGACTTCCTCCAGCGTTCCCGTCACCTTGCGCGAGATGACGAGGTCCCAGGCAAGGACGCCCGGCGCCATATAGACCGCGCCGCCTCCGGTGATGCGGCGGGCGATCTCGATATTCTTCCGGGCGCAGAGGCCTCGATCGACAGCACGGTCAAGCACCTGATGCCGGCCCAGCAGCACGGACGGCCGGTAGCGATGCAGGCGCAGCGTATCGCCGATGGCGCCATCGAGGTGAAGTTCCGCGAGTGCAGCGCTCAAGGCGATGTTCCAGCGCGCCGAGTGCAAGCCGGTATCAATGACACGCAAAGGCGTGTTCATTGCACCATCACCTCCTCGATCTTCAGCCGCCGGCCCCACCGGTCGAAGAAATGGTTGTCGTTGAGGATAAGCCGGTTTGCCGTCAGTTCCTCGGCCAGTGTCTGTAGCTCGACGCGCGCGATCGCATCGGCGATGGGGCCACCCGTATCCTTGTCGGGCCGCACGGCAAACAGCACCCCGTCCCACCCGGCACCGGACTGGGCGAACAAGGTGGAGAGCTCGGCCCAGCGGACCTCGTCGCCGATGACGTGGAAATAGGTGGAGCGCAGCGGCGTGACGCTCAGTTCGCCGATCGTCACCAGGATGACGAGCGCGGTGAAACCGCCCGTGCTGTGGAATTCATGCGCGATCCAATCGTCGAAACGATTGAGTGATCGTTCATCCGTCCTAGAGCCTCTAGACTTCGACAAGCGGCAACTCCACGATTTCCCGCTCCATGAGATTGAGGAAGGCGGTGTTGCGGCTTTCCCCGTACCATTGTTCGAAGGCGGCAAGCACATCCCCGACCGGCTGCTGCTCATCTGATTCCTGGTCAGGGTGCACGGCGTTCCAGATGGCAAGGACGACGGCATCGAACTGGTCGGCGACCTCTCTCTGCTTCTGGGTCGCGCCGTTCCAGCTGACCTCGCGGAAAAATACGTTGCGGCCGATCTTCAGCGCCTCCTCTTCATTTTCCGCCGAAGCGACGGCCCGGCCAACCGCTTTCACCAGATTGAGGCGCCGATAGGCGAATGCCCGTTCGGTCTTCAACTCCTCGGCCCGCTGCGCGGCCTGCTTGCGGAACTGCTCCTCCGCGATGCTTGCCTCACGTGCAATGCTTCCGAGGTTTTCCAGATAGGCGGTGTAATCTTCGCTGGTCATCACGCTCCCCAATCCAACCACTGCGGCCCGGAGCCTGACCCGCGTCGAAGCGCCGTCGTGCTCGCTTTGTTTGCCGGCGCATGAACCTCTCCTGACAAGCAGGTCGTCTTCGAGGCCATGCTAGAATTTTGGCGGAAGAGAGTGGGAGTCGAACCCACCAAAGACCGTCTCACGGCCCCTCCCGGATTTGAAGTCCGGACGCCCCACCAGGGACGCATCTCTTCCAATTGGTTCGTCGGCCTCGACCATAGCCTCGTTCGCAGGAGGACGAAACAGGTCGAGCCGATATTTGTTTATGCGGCGAACATCGCCGCGCCGGAACGTCACGCCGTGCCGGTCGAGAAATTCGAGGATATGGATCGCCACCTTGCGGCCATTGTCGAGGCGGTCGCGCAACTGCGCCGCGCTGAACTGCCCGTCTTCGGCGGCCGCGCTCAATTCGCAGGTGATCTCGACGATCTCGGCGACCGTGCCGCGCAGGAAGAAATGGTCGTGGTTGATCTCGTCCACGCGCCCCATGCGGCTGAGCAGCTTGAACAGCCGCCTTATGTCGGTTTCGCGCTCGCCCAGCATTCCGGCGATGTCGCGCACGCGCGGCGGACGGAAGCGCTCCGCGCCGCCGATGAGAGGCGCGACCATCTCCCAGAGCGCCTCGTCCTGCGGTGCCAGCCGCACCACGTGGCTCGGCAG
>JBARWP010000578.1:0-2834 GCA_049646905.1 Pseudaminobacter sp.
CATCAAGGTCGTCATGACCGACGGCACCGAATACCTGACCCGTTCGACCTGGGGCTCGGAAGGCGACACGATGAATCTCGACATCGACCCGACCACGCATCCGGCCTGGACCGGCGGCCAGCAGACCCTGCTGGATCGCGGTGGTCGCCTGTCGAAGTTCAAGAAGCGCTACGAAGGCCTCGGAATCTGAGCCGAAAACGCTCCGAATCTCTCGGAATCTGAGCGAAATTTCTCTGGTTTCGGACGGAAAATCCAAAAAAACCCGCCTTCGAGGCGGGTTTTTTCATGTTTTCGCGCGGTTTTTCAGTCAAAAATCTGCCGCAGGGTGTCGTTAACCTTCTGTTAAACATAAGCTTGCCTTCGCCGGGCGGGGAGAGCATTTTCCACTGCTAATGAGGTGGGGGCACGCGACCGCAGGCTGCAAATGTGGCACCAGTCGGCGCGTCAGACGAGTATAGGGGCAAGGATGAGCGAGCCTTCGACGGAAAGCGGCAACACGATCAGGCTGGCCGAACGGCGCATATTCTCCCATTCCTTCAAACCGCTTTACGACGAGGGCATGGGGCTGGTCGAGCAGACTGCCGAATATCTCGACGGCAAGGGGCGCGTGGAGGCCAAGAACCTGTCGCGGCTGGCAGCAACGCTTTATGCCGCCGAATCCATGCGGCTCACCACCCGGCTGATGCAGGTCGCCTCCTGGCTGCTTTTGCAGCGCGCCGCCAATTCCGGCGAGATGACGCGTGACCAGGTGGCCGAGGAAAAGGCCAAGGTCCGGCTCGACACGGCCTCGGCACGCGAGGATGCGGCCGGCTGGAGCGAACTGCCCGAAGCCTTCCTGGACCTGGTCAATCGCTCGCTCAGCCTGCAGGCGCTGGTGCGCCGCATGGATGAAGAGATCTATGGCGGCGGTTCGCCTTCCGCTTCCTCCATGCGGCGCAGCAACCCCGTCTCCGACCAGATCACACTGCTGCGTACCGCCTTTGCCGGCGGATAGAGCCGCCTCCCAACGCAATTCCGGACGGAAAACCACTACACACTTTTCCCGGAATTGCCTTGGCGTTTCCGGTTTGTTCACATTTTCCTGACATGTCGCTCCGGCAGAGGTAAAGTCGCCGGATGAGGGAAACGATTCGCATCATCGGTATCGATCCGGGGCTTCGGCGCACCGGTTGGGGCATCGTCGAGGCGGCGGGCAATTCGCTGCGCTTCGTCGCGGCGGGAACCGTCCGCTCCGATGACAAGGCTGCGCTGGCGACGCGGTTGTGCCAGTTGCATGACGGGCTCGCCGATATCCTCGAGCGGGAGGGCCCGCAGGAAGCGGCGGTGGAGGCCACTTTCGTCAACAAGGACGCTGCCGCGACGCTGAAGCTTGGCCAGGCACGCGGCATTGCCATGCTGGTGCCGGCCCGCGCCGGATTGCTGGTCGCCGAGTATGCACCCAACGCGGTCAAGAAGGCGGTGATCGGTGTCGGCCACGGCGACAAGGCGCAGATCCAGATGATGGTGCGGGTGCTGCTGCCTCGGGCGCAGTTCGACGGCGCCGATGCCGCCGATGCCCTCGCCATCGCCATCTGCCACGCCCATCACCGCCAGAGTGCGGTGTCGAGACTCGCCGCGCTGGCGGGCTAATGTTCTTGACTTGTTCTTTGCGTAGGATTATTTCTTACCTGTAAGAATGAGGTTGGTCATGCGTGTAACCAGCAAGGGCCAGGTGACGATCCCGCGGGATTTGCGCGAACTCGCGGGCATCGAGACAAACAGCGAGGTCGTTTTCGGCATCGAGAACGGCAAGGTGACGATCGTGCCCAAGAATGACCGCCGGAAAATTGCGGACGATGAACGACTGCGTAGATTTCTGGCAGCCCTCGATCGCCTTGAAGGCACAGGAGACCAGACCATGCGGGCCGAAGACGTGATGGCCCTCACGCGTGATCGCTAGAGCCATTTTCGTATGACTGTGAAAGGCTCTAGTCCGTGGCCACGCTCATAGACACCAATGTACTGATCGACATAGCGGCGCGCGACCCTGTCTGGCTCCGATGGTCACGGCTGAAACTGGAGCAGGCACGCAAAAATGGTAGCGTGCTGATCAATCAGGTGATCTATTCCGAATTCTCGATCCGCTATCAGACACCGGAAGAGGTAGACAGCGCATTGCCGGCTGACGAGTTTCGCCGCGAGGGGCTGCCGTGGCATGCGGCATTCGCTGCCGCCAAGGCATTCGCGCTGTATCGACGACGGGGCGGAAGCAGGGAAAAGGTTCTGCCCGATTTCCTGATTGGGGCGCATGCTGCCATACGAGGCTATACTTTGCTCACTCGTGATCCTTCCGGTTACCGCACCTATTTCCCAGGCCTCGACATCATAGCTCCGGATACGCACCCATGATCGGCAAGCTCAAGGGCACGGTGGACGAGATCGGCGAGGATTACTGCGTCGTCGACGTGCATGGCGTGGGCTATGTCGCCCATTGCTCGACGCGCACGCTGGCGGCCCTGCCCGATGCGGGAGAGGCGGTGACGCTGTTCATCGAGACCTATGTGCGCGAGGACATGATCCGGCTCTACGGCTTCCAGACCACGCTGGAGCGTGAATGGTTCCGCCTGCTGCAGAATAATGTGCAGGGCGTCGGCGCCAAGGTGGCGCTTGCGGTGCTGTCCACATTGCCGCCGGCCGACCTCGCCAACGCCATTGCGCTGCGCGACATCGCCATGGTCAGTCGTGCGCCGGGCGTCGGCAAGAAGGTGGCCGAGCGCATCGTCACCGAATTGAAGAACAAGGCGCCGGCGCTTGCGGGGCCTGCCACCGGCACCATCGGGCTCAAGCAGGAACTC
>JBARWP010000579.1:0-3110 GCA_049646905.1 Pseudaminobacter sp.
GATCGAGGGCGCCTTCTATGTTCGTATAGAAAGACGAACCTCACAATCGATGGCGCTTTTAGGGAAAGTGATTGGTTAAAACTGTTTGAGATGGAAAAATCATATTTTAGTTTTTTTGCGGAAGTAATTAATTTTATATTAAAAAGCGGTGCTGATAGCGATCGCCAAAAGACACTTTGCAGGTTGTTCCATGCAACTCTATGGTTCCATGAGGGTTGTCGAGAGGCATCTCCTCTTATTGCAACAGTAAAATACGCTGCATGTATGGATGCTCTTGGCAATGGCCGAGGTTGCGGGGCGATTTTAACGGTTTTTGAGAGGATTCTTGGGTGGAAGAGATTTTCAGTAGTTTTCCAAGATGGAATGACTCTAGAGGCTGTTATTTCGAGGATCTATGGTCAGGGGCGAAGTAGAACTATTCACGGAAACAATGATCAAGCACATATGGATTGGAGCACCATAGCCGCACGGGCTGAACAGTTGGCGAGGTGTCTGCTTATAGGTTGTGTTGAGTGGGCAGCGGAAAAGGATCTAAAAAGCGATATAGCAGTTCTTTCTAAGTGAAACTAAGCTTCGCCTAGCTACATCTATATTCATTTGCAGAGTACCTTGCATCCGCGCAGTCGCGCGCTACGGAGCCCTTCTCTTGCGATTTCCAGCGCTTTGCGTCGCTGGCGGCTGAAACGTCTGCCCGCTAATATGCTGAAATCGCTTCGTTCCGAAGCGAGGAGATGTTGGCGGGACAGCGCCCCCTCTGGCCTGCCGGACATCTCCCCCTCAAGGGGGGAGATCAGGAGCTTTGGCCTTAGAAATACTTCTGCAGCCGGTGGGCTTCCAGGCTGCTGGCGGGGAGAGCAGTGACGACTTCGGCGACGGCTGAGAGAGTGGAGTAGTAGACCCGTTCTGCAACAGGGTCGCGCGGCACGCGCCTCCTTCGCCCCGTTTACGGGGAGAAGGTGTCACGAAGTGACGGATGAGGGCCGCGCGAATGCGGGCAAAGGTAGTGCTGCCCTTCACTGTCCTGCCGGGCATCTCTCCCCGTAAACGGGGAGAGAAAGGCAGCTTCGGCGTCTCGCCTTACTGGAAATACTCCTGCAGCGGGCGGACTTCCAGGCTGCCGGCGCGCAGCGCCGCGATGGCTTCGGCGACGGCGGCGGCGCCGGAGAGGGTGGTGTAGTAGGGCACCTTCTGCATCAGCGTCGCACGGCGCAGCGATTTGGAGTCGGAGACCGCCTTCTGGCCGTCCGTGGTGTTGAAGACGATCTGCACCTGGCGGTTGCGGATGGCGTCTTCGATATGCGGGCGGCCCTCCAGCACCTTGTTGATCTTTTCGGCCTCCACGCCATGCTCCTTGAGGAAGCGCTGGGTGCCGCCGGTGGCGAGCACCTTGAAGCCCTGGCCGGCAAGGCGCTTGACCGCCGGCAGGATGCCCGGCTTGTCCTCGTCGCGCACGGAGACGAACAGCGTGCCCGAGCGCGGCAGGTCGACGCCGGCGCCGAGCTGGCTCTTGGCGAAGGCGAGCGCGAAATCGTGGTCGAGGCCCATGACCTCGCCGGTCGAGCGCATTTCCGGCCCCAGCAGCGTATCGACACCGGGGAAGCGGGCGAAGGGGAACACCGCCTCCTTGACCGCGATGTGGCCGGGATTGCGCACATTCGGTTTGTCGCCGTAATGGGCGAAGGCGACGTCCAGCGCCTCGCCGGCCATGATGCGCGCGGCGATCTTGGCGATCGGCTTGCCGATGGTCTTGGCCACGAAGGGCACGGTGCGCGAGGCGCGCGGATTGACCTCCAGCACGTAGATCGTGTCGTCCTGGATGGCGAATTGCACATTCATCAGCCCGCCGACATCGAGCGCTTTGGCAAGGGCTGCCGTCTGGCGCTCCAGTTCCTCGACGATCGCGGGCGAGAGCGAATGGACCGGCAGCGAGCAGGCCGAGTCGCCCGAATGGATGCCGGCCTCCTCGATATGCTCCATGATGCCGGAGACGAAGGTCGCCTTGCCGTCGCACAGGCAGTCGACGTCGACCTCGAAGGCGTCGGTGAGATAGGTGTCGAACAGAAGCGGGTTCTTGCCCAGCAGCGTGTTGATCTGGCCGGTCTTGTCGTTGGGGTATTTCTGCTTGATGTCCTCCGGCACCAGGCCGGGCACGGTGTCGAGCAGGTAGGTCTGCAACATGCCTTCGGAATGGATGATCTGCATGGCGCGGCCGCCGAGAACGTAGGACGGGCGCACGACCAGCGGGAAGCCAAGCTCGCCGGCGACCAGGCGGGCCTGCTCGACCGAATAGGCGATGCCGTTCTTGGGCTGCTTCAAGCCCAGCTTGTGCAGGAGCTTCTGGAAGCGGTCGCGGTCCTCGGCGAGGTCGATGGCATCCGGCGAGGTGCCAAGGATGGCGATGCCGGCCTTTTCCAGTGCCTCGGCGAGCTTGAGCGGGGTCTGGCCGCCGAACTGGACGATGACGCCGGCAAGCGTGCCCGCCTGTTGCTCGGCATGCAGGATCTCCAGCACGTCTTCTGCCGTCAGCGGCTCGAAATAGAGCCGGTCGGAGGTGTCGTAGTCGGTGGAGACCGTTTCGGGGTTGCAGTTGATCATGATCGATTCATAGCCCGCCTCGGCCAGCGCGAAGCAGGCGTGGCAGCAGCAATAGTCGAACTCGATGCCCTGGCCGATGCGGTTGGGGCCGCCGCCGAGGATGACGACCTTCTTGCGGTCGGAGACCTGAGCCTCCGAGCGGGTCTCGCCCGCGAACGGCACCTCGTAGGTGGAATACATATAGGCGGTGGGCGAGGCGAATTCGGCCGCGCACGTGTCGATGCGCTTGTAGACCGGGTGGACGCCGAGCTTCTGGCGTAGCTTCTGCACGGCCTCGGCGTCGGTCCTGGTCAGGGAGGCGAGGCGGGCATCGGAAAAGCCCATGGCCTTCAGCATGCGCAGATTGGCGGCGTCTTCAGGCAGGCCGTGCTCGCGGATGCGGGTTTCCATGGCGAGGATGCCGGCGATCTGTTCGAGGAACCACGGGTCGATACGGCACATGGCTTGCACGTCTTCCAGCGAGGTGCCCATGCGGATCGCCTGCGCCACCATGCGCAGCCGGTCGGGGGTGGGAG
>JBARWP010000580.1:0-5982 GCA_049646905.1 Pseudaminobacter sp.
GCCTTGCGGGATGGCCGAAATTGGCCGACAGGAAGAGATCGGGCCTGTCGCCTGCCTCGATCCTCTCGCGCAGCAATCCTGCCGGGCCGTGCCGAACCACGAATTCGACCCCTTGCCCCTCCTTGAACGCCGCCGTCAGAACCGGCAGCACATTCCTCAGACTGCCTGCGGCATGGACGGTCAATGTGGGTCGGACAGGCAAGGTCGGCAGCACGCTCGGTTCGGGTTTAGCAAATTTCGATGCACCTTTGCGCGCGCCCGGCATTGCGTCAAGGAAAGCGCCTCAAGCTCAGTGATTGGGCGTTTCCCGGCCGCCCGACAGGATGTGTTCCACCTGCTCGCTCGTCAGGTCGGTCTTGAAGAACTCGGAATAGAACCCCTTGGCTTCCTCGATCAGCTCCTCGCGCGGGAACAGCTCCGGATGCAGCATCGATGCGAGCCACAGGGGCGTCATCGCCAGTTCGACCGCACGATTGCCCCACACATGCGCCCCGCGCGGCGACACGAAGATGCGGTTGTTCTTGACCGCATCGAGTTCCGACAGCACCGGATCCTCGCGCAGGACGTCGATATGCTTGGGCTCCATCACGAACATGAAATCCGGATTGGCGCCGACGACGGTCTCCTTGGTGAGCGACAGGACGTTCTGCGTGCGGTCGTCATTGGTGACACTGACGCCCCCGCCGGCTGGAATCCACCATTCGGCGATCAGGTGCGGCTGGGTCATGATCGCCGGGTTGATATAGAGAACCGTCGGGCGGTCCGCATCCGGGATATTCGCGACCCGTTCGGCCACGCGCGCCGAAATCGCGTCGAAATAGGCCGCATAGCGCGTGCCAAGTTCCGGTTCGCCGAACACGTCACCGATCAGGCGCACGCCGGCCTTTATCTCGTCCGGCGTGCCGATCTGCATCACCACCGTGGGAACGCCGTTGGATTCCAGCACGTCGGCAGCACTCTTGTCGAAGGTCAGCGCGACATCGGGCGCGACCGACACCACCTTCTCGATGTCCGGCGCGAGGTTGGCATCCTGCAGGATCGGATTGTCCGTGATCTGGGGCGCGAAAATGCGCTGATAATGCCCCAGCACCTGGTCGAAGTTCGAAGGAAGCCCCATCGCCAGCCTATCGCCCTTGCCTGCGGCAAAGACATAGGTGTTGATGACAGGCACCGCGCCGATGGTGATGATCCGCTCGATCTTGTCGGGAACCGTCACGGTGCGGCCGGCCATATCGACGACGTCGCGGGCGAAGGCATGAGCGGCAAGAAGGCTCACGCCCATTGCCGTCAACATGCCGATTGCGAGTTTACGCATTTTGCAGGGTCTCCTTCACAAGGTCATCTGTCAGGGCTGGCGCACATGCGCGTGCACCGTCTGTTTTTCGGGAATTCGTATGGGCGTGCCCGGAGATCGGACGAAAGCCGGCGTGGCAGCGCCGGCGGCGTGCCTCGCAGGCTTCGATCCAACCGCAGCTACGCGCGTCAGCATTTATCGACGTGAGAGACGGGAATGCCGTTTTCGGCAAAGAATGCTTCGAGGCGCGCGTTGGAGTCCGCGTAGGTGCCCTTCTTCCACACCATGCGCCATTCCCCTGCCGCATCGTCATATACCGCAGAAGCGAATGCCTTTTGAAACTGTTCGGCCAGAGCGCCTTCGCGAGGCAAGCCAATGCCGTGAAGTTCACACATCTTGGTAAGAGTTACCGACTTCGAAATGGTCGCAGTCATCCTTAAACAAACCCCCATAGTTATATTCATTCAGATATAACGAAAAGGATTTTACAACTCTTTTCTGGAATGGCAAGCGGCGAACACGGCCAAACCGACGCTTCGGCGGTAGCTTATTTTGGCTATGCGACTGGCATGACGAGCGGGCGGCTGCACCCGTCCAAGCAATACCGTCAGATGGGCACGAACTGCACGGGGTCACCGGGAGCAAAGCTCTTGCGATCTCCCGGAAGCAGGATCAGCCCTTGCGCGCCCGCAAGCGCCGTCAGGCTGGCCGAACCCTGGACTTCCAGCGGTTCGGCTCCAGTTGCCCCGCCCTCAGACAGGGCGAACCGTCCGGCCAGGACCTGCAGGCGCGTGCCCTGGGTGGGAACGGAACGGACGAGCGGCAGGACAAGAGGTGCCGGGTCAGCGGATTTGTCGCCGGAAAGCCTGGCAATCAGCGTGCGGCCAATGAGCGTGAAAGCGGTGGCGGCCGCAAACGGATTGCCCGGCAGCGCGAGAATAGGACAGTCATCGATATCGCCGAGTCCCACCGGCTTTCCCGGCCGCATCGCGAGTTTCCAGAACTCGAGATAGCCGCGACGAACGATCAATCGGGCAAGATGGTCGGCCGGCCCGACGGAGGCTCCGCCGCTGCTTATGATGAGGTCCGAGGTCGCCGCCGCATCGACCAGCCGATGCAACAGCGTGTCGGCCGAGTCCGGGACGATACCGAGGTCTTCGACGATACAGCCCAGCTTTTCCAGCCAGCCCTTGAGCATCGGGCGGTTGCTGTCGACGATGCCACCCTGTTTCAGCGGGTCGTTGCGCTCGGACAACTCGTCGCCGGTGGAAAGCAGGGCAACGCGGAGCCGCTGCAGGACCGGCACGCATTTCATTTGCAGCGCGGTGAGCAACGCAAGCTGCGCCGGCCCGAGACAGGTGCCGGCGACGAGGACCCGCTGCCCCGCCAGCACGTCTTCTCCGCGCATCCTTATATGCGGCTTGCCTCCGGTTCTGGCGGCGACAGTCACCAGCTTTCCATCGCGGCGGCAATATTCCTGCGGCACGATCCGGTCGGCGCCGGGCGGAAGAGTGGCGCCGGTATATATTCGCGCCGCCTCGCCCTGCCCCACCTCCTGCCGCCATGGATGGCCGGCAGCGATCTCCTCGATGACACGCAGCCTTGCCCGCCCGTCGCTGTCGAGATCGGCCGAGCGCACCGCATAGCCATCCATTGCGGCGGCGTCAAATTGCGGCAACGGAACCGGCGCCACGATATCCTCCGCAAGACAGCGGCCGTTGGATTTATGCACCGGAACGAGTTCGATGCCCGTCACCCTCGGATGGATCGAAACGATAAGGGCGCGGGCCTCGGCCAGGGTTTGCGGCCGCCTCGTTTGCGAACGAATTGTCGAGGAATGCATCTGGCGCTCCGAAGTGCTGACTGATGGCAGGCACAAAGGTGGCCATTATGTCTATCCAGAAATAACGAGTCGAGCCCGCTTGTCGAACTCACGCGTTATTCGCGCCAGGCCGCCCGATCCGCAGCAGCCGGGCCTGTGCGTCCAGATGAGGTCGGATACCTCTCGAATGGCTAGCGCAATGCGCTCGATCAGGCCCTTACCGGCAGGATTTCCAGCTTGTCGGACAAGGCACACAGACGTTCGCCTTCCTCCTCGAGCGCATAGTAGCTGCGAAGCGTGTACGCGTCGCGCTTCGTGATCCGCAGCAACTGCCTGGTTTCCGCAAGCTCGTTCAGTTCGCGCAGAACCAGTGCATGCGCAACCTCGATGCGGGAGGCAAAGCTGCGACTGTCATGGGCGATGTCGAAATGCGCGGCCGCCAGCAGCCCGGCCTGAAGGTGTGTCAGGCCGGTGTCGCAAAGCATGAGCTTGTCGACGGATGCCAGGAAGGCATCGGGGTTTTGTTGCGCGCTCACGCCGCCTCACACCTGCGGAACGACACCATGACCGACTTGGAGGTCGGCGTATCGCTTTCCTCACCGAAGCTCCCGAGCGGCACGAGGACGTTCAACTCCGGATAGTAGCCGGCGATGCTGCCGCGTGGAATGTCGTAGGGCACGAAGCGGAAGGCGGACGCCACGCGCTCGATGCCGTCGTTATATTCACTGATGATGTCGACCCGGTCTCCTGCCGCTGCACCGAACGCGCGCAGATCGGCCGGATTGATGAAGATCACCTGGCGTTCGCCGTAGACACCGCGATAGCGGTCGTCGAGCCCGTAGACCGTGGTGTTGTATTGGTCATGCGAGCGGAAGGTCTGGAGCGCGAAGCGGCTGCCGCCCTTGCGTGCCCGCTGGTGGACCGTTTCTTCCGGCAACGCTCCGGCCGCGAAGGTCGCCTTGGCGGCCGGGGTATTCCATTCGCGATGTGAGGCGCTGTTGCGCAGGAGGAACCCGCGCGGCTTGCGCAGGCGCCGGTTGTAGTCCTCGAAGCCGGGGACCGTCCTTTCGATGTGGTCGCGGATGCGGTCGTAATCGTCGGCGAGCGCATCCCAATCGACCACGCCGTTGCCCACGGTGGCGGCGGCAATGCCGGCAATGATGGCGACCTCCGACAGCAGATGCGGCGAGGCCGGTCGATTGATGCCGGCCGAGCCGTGGACCATGCTCATGGAGTCCTCCACGCTCACCATCTGGGACTGGCCTTTCGAATTGAGGTCCACTTCGGTGCGGCCAAGGCAAGGCAGGATGAAGCTTGCCTTGCCGGGCATGAGATGGGAGTGGTTTGGCTTGGTCGCGATATGGACGGTCAGCTTCTGCTGGCCGAGCGCCTTTGCCACCAGCGCGCTGTCGGGCGTGGCGCGGGCGAAATTGCCGCCCAGCCCGATGAAAGCCTGTGCGCTGCCGTCCAGCATCGCGCCGATTGCGCTGAGCACGTTGTGGCCGTTCTTGCGCGGGACGTCGAACCCGAACTCCTTTTCCAGCGCATCGAGGAAGGCTACCGGCGGCTTTTCGTTGATGCCGACGGTGCGGTCGCCCTGCACGTTGGAATGGCCGCGCACGGGGCAGAGGCCGGCGCCGGGCCTGCCGATATTGCCGCGCAGGAACATGAAGTTCGCGATCTCGCGGATCGTGGCCACCGAATGCAGGTGCTGGGTAACGCCCATCGCCCACGTGCAGATGACCCGCTCCGCATCGATGTAGACCCGGGCGGCTTCCTCGATCTGGGCGCGCGTCAGCCCGGACTGGTCCTCGATCTCTTCCCAGGACGTCGCCTCGACGGCGGCACGATATGCCTCGAAGCCGGCGCAATGCTCGGCAAGGAAAGCGTGATCGAGAACCGAAGGCCGGCCGGCGGCGAGCGCTGCGTCTTCAGCCGCCAGGACGGCCTTGCTCATCCCGCGTACGGCCGCCATGTCGCCGCCGAGATGCGGCTGGTAGTAATGGCTGGCAATCGCCGTCGAGCCGCCGCGGATCATCTCGATCTTGTCCTGCGGGTCGGAAAAACGCTCCAGCCCGCGCTCACGGATGGGGTTGAATACGGCAATGCGCGCGCCGCGCATGGCTGCCCGGCGCAGATCGCCGAGCATGCGCGGGTGATTGGTGCCAGGATTCTGGCCGATGACGAAGATGGCGTCCGCCTTCTCGAAATCCTCGAGAAGCACCGTGCCCTTGCCGATGCCGATCGCCTGTTTCAGGCCGACGCCGCTCGCCTCGTGGCACATGTTGGAGCAGTCGGGGAAGTTGTTGGTTCCGTAAACGCGGACAAACAGTTGATAGAGATAGGCAGCCTCGTTGCTGGCGCGGCCTGAGGTGTAGAATTCGGCACGATCGGGAGTATCGAGACCGCGCAGGACGGCGCCGATCTGGGCGAAGGCCTCCTCCCAGCTGACCGGCAGGTAGCGGTCGCTCGCCGCGTCGTAGCGCATCGGATGGGTCAGGCGGCCATGGAGTTCCAGCTCGTGATCGGTCAGCCGGCTCAGTTCCGATACCGTATGGGCAGCGAAGAATTCCGGCGTGGCGCGCTTTTCCGTCGCTTCCCAGGCGACGGCCTTGACGCCGTTTTCGCAGAATTCGAAGGATGAGCCATGCTCCGGATCGCCCCAGGCGCAGCCGGGACAGTCGAACCCGTCGGGCTGATTGGCCTTGAGCATCGCGCGGGCGCCCGAAAGCGGCGCTCCGGTTTCCAGCAGCCGCTTGCCGCAGCTCTTGAGGGCGCCCCAGCCACCCGCGGAAGCAGACTTCTTGCCTATGAAAACTGTCGTCATGTCCGCAGGTTTGCCTTTCTGCGCAATGGGTTCAAAGGC
>JBARWP010000581.1:0-8120 GCA_049646905.1 Pseudaminobacter sp.
TGCCTTTCTTGACCGCCGAGGAGAACGTCGCCGTGGTCCTTCATCTCGCCGGCTGGTCGGTTGAGAAGGGTCAGGCACGAGTACGCGAACTGCTCGATTATCTTGAAGTCAGCCGTCGCGCCGCGGCCAAGCCGGCGCTCCTGTCAGGTGGCGAGGCGCAGCGGGTGGCCATTGCGCGGGCGCTGGCCAACCGTCCCCGCATCATCCTGGCCGACGAACCGACCGCCGCGCTCGATAGCAAACGGGCGGGGCTGGTGATGGACCTGTTGCGCAAGCTTGCCGTCGAGCAGGAAGCCTGCATCGTCACCGTCACCCATGACGAGAAGATATTCGACCGTTTCGACCGCCTGATCCACTTGCGCGACGGCCGGCTGGCCGACGCCTGATACCGGAGGACACTATGACCGCAAGACCCCTCTCTCATTCCATCGCTTCCGGTGTGGCGGTCGTGTTTGGCCTGGCTACCGTCATTTCGGGCGGTCGCGCGCTCTTCGGCGCGGTCGACATGGGGGCGGTGGTGCCCTTCGTGCTGTGGTTCAATTTCGTGGCGGGCTTCGCCTATCTGCTGGCAGGGATCGGACTTTGGCGCAGCACGGTCTGGGCGCCGGCCCTGTCCATCGTTATCGCGGCGGCAACGGCAGTGATCTTTGTCTTCTTCCTCTGGCATGTCTGGGGTGGTGGGGCCTACGAGAGCCGTACGATGGCCGCTATGATCCTGCGGCTCGGCATCTGGGTTGCTATCGCAACAGTTGCGGCAAAGATCCGATGGCCACGATAGTGGCGCGCGACGATAGGATTCGCTACGACCAGTGCCGCGTTATGGCGAAATTGTTGGGCTGGAATTACTGAATTTGCTGCCGACGGACGGCGTGATTATGAGCGGCCGCGGCGGCATCGGTAGCTTCTGGCCTCCCGAGACTCTTCTGGAAGCATGAAGCGCGCGGCATCCATAAGACAACAAGAGAGAGTAAGAACCACATGGCACACGGCAATCGGCTGAAAAGCCTTTTGGTCGCAGTCTCCGCTGACGAGGAGCATACACATGATCCGACATTGGATTATGCGCTCGGTATGGCTCAAAAGCACCAATCCAGCTTGACGGTCTATGTATTTGCGCCTGCATTGTTGCAGCCCTTTCCATTGACGCTCGGTTCGTCGTCTGTGTGGATCGCACAGGAAACAGATCGTATCGAGAACCTGTCCGGGCGAGTTGCTAAAACCGTCCGGCAGCGTGCGACTGAACTGGATGTGCTCGTCGACGTCGAACATGCGCACACACCGTTCGACGGACGATATTCTCGTTTCATCGGTTTGGCGCGGCTGCATGACATGACGATTCTGGAGACGGTCGGCTCGCGCGATGCCGGTTCGCGCCGCACGGCAATCGAACATGCACTGTTCGATACTGGCCGCCCGGTGCTGATTGTCTCACACGGAAAATTTGAGGTTCCCAAAAAGGTGGCAATTGCGTGGGATGGAAGCGCGCAAGCATCGAGTGCGGTTCGCGACGGGCTGGATCTGCTCGCCAAAGCCGATCATGTGGTCATCGCCACCGTTGCCGGCATAAAGGGGTCTGAGGGGCTCCGGTCCGCCGACGAATTGATGAAGTACCTGGCTCTTTACGGGATCAGGTCCGAGATCGCGGTCCTTGCGAACAGTCCCGGAAACGACGAAGGTCTCCCGCTTCGCCAGTTTGCCGCCAGCCAGCAGGTGGACCTGCTGGTCATGGGCGCCTTCGTGCATTCGCGGCTGCGCCAAGCAATCCTGGGCGGAATGACGCGTTCTCTGCTGGCCGACTGCCCGGTCCCCATTGTCATGTCTCATTAGGTCATGGTGACGAGATCGGAGCATGGCGCTAAAATTTTAACTGGCGTCATCTCCAGAGGTGCTCATTGGGGCTGTTACGGATCGCTCGCTACCGTCTAGATAAAAATTGCCTATTTCCGCGTCGGTATAGCGAAAGCATCGCGTGGAAGCGTCATGCGTAAACTTCGGCGACGCTGCCGATGGGGTCATACTCAATCTCGCTGCGACCTTGCGCGCCGCTAACAACCAGATCAAGTCTGTTCTTGGCTACCTAGACGATAAGCACGGCATCGTTCAATTCTCGCAATGACGTTTGGCGTGGCTTCGTCGATCAAGCGTCTGTGACGATGGCAATTGAAGGGGATCCAAGATCGTTCGGAGGTTTGCTAAGAGTCCTCTCTGATTGGGTTGGTTGGCGTCAAGCTACTCCTGTATTTTTTCCTGGCCCGTTCCGCGGGTCACTCGCTTCTCTTCGCGGTCGGCGCGTTGGCCGCCGCATGATGGGGTCAGGAGAGCGAGGCGTCTCAATCTGTTTCACGACCTTGCCGGGTTTGGTGGCAGGTTCGGGACTCTCAACGAGATCGCCTCGCCCATCGTCCCCACGGAACGATCCGGGCATCGCCCTGTCGGGCGAAAGCTTTGTTCGTGTTGCTTGCTCCTTTGATCTGTCGCGGTCACGCCGCCAGCGCGGCAGGCTCCTTTCCAAAGCGGAACTCGGTTGCGTCGGCCCACATGCGATGCAAGATGACGGCGAGCTTGCGGCATGGCCGAGCCTTGCCTACCCAAATAGCGTGCATCTTCGGATGATGCGCCTTTCATCGCCCCTTTTTTGAACTAAAACTGGCCGATGACTGCAAGCCAATGGCGTGCGATGACGATCTCTTCATCGGTCGGGATGATCCTGACTTCCACGCTGCTGGTCGGATTACTTACGATTGGATCGTGGCGCTGATTTCCGGCATCATCAATCGAAATGCCCAGCCAGCGGAGCCTGTCGCAAATCCCCCAGCGCACAGTGGCGGAATGCTCGCCGATCCCGGCCGTGAAGACGAGACAATCGAGGCCGCCCAAAGTGCTTGCCAGCGCGGCAATCTCGCGAGCGGCACGGAAGACGAAAAGCTCGACTGCTTCGCGGGCGTGAGGATCTTTACTTTGCTCCAGATCGCGCATGTCCCCGGATATGCCGGACACGCCGAGCAAGCCGGAGTTCTGATAAAGCAGGTCCTGCAACTTGTCCGGCGTCATGCCGTCATGCTGCAGGAGGTAAAGGAGGATGCCCGGATCGATGGTTCCGCAACGTGTTCCCATGACAAGCCCGTCCAGCGCGGAAAATCCCATGGTGGTGTCAAGGCTATGGCCATGCCGCATAGCGCACAGGCTCGCGCCATTGCCGAGATGGGCAACCACAGTGCGCTGATCCGCTTTCCCCTCCTGCGCCAGATACGACGCGATATACTCGTAGGAAAGGCCATGGAAGCCGAAGCGCCGGATGCCTCTTTCCTCATAAGCGCGAGGCAGGGCATAGCAACCGGCCGGCGGCTCGATCGTGCGATGAAAGGCAGTGTCAAAACAGCCAACCTGCCGCAACCGCGGGCGCAGTTCCGCCATCGCATGGACCGGCGCGATGCTGCGCGGCTGATGCAGCAGCGCAAGCGGCGCCATTTTCTCGAGCGCATCGACAGTCGGTGGCGACAGCAGGACAGGGTCTGAGAATACGGTGCCTCCGTGAACGATTCGATGGCCACAACCGATCAGCCGCCGCTTGCCGAACTCCTGCTCCACCCAATTGCCGAGGGCGTCGATTGCGTCGCTGACATCTTCCCTTCCAACCTCACGGTCGACCAAAGACGCTCCTTCGACCGACCTGGCGACGAGCCGCGGTGTTCTGTCTGTTCGGATTGCTCCACGTGCCGCCGTTGCAGGTTCGCCTGCTTCGCCGACGTCATAGACGCCGAATTTGATGCTCGATGAACCCGTGTTCAGCGACAGGATCGCGTCGCGCATCAGTCGCCGGCCTCGGCCGCCGTTCCATAAGGCCAGGTCCAGTCGCGGATTTCGGGCATGTCCTCGCCATGCTCGCAGACGTAAGCTTTGTGATCTTCGAGCTTCCTTTCCAGCGCGGCGCAGAATTGGGCCGACCGTTCGGCAAGTTGTGGCAGGCGGCGTAACGCAGCCAGCGCCAGATGAAAGCGGTCGAGCTCGTTCATCACCGCCATGTCGAAGGGCGTGGTGGTCGTGCCCTCCTCGCGAAAGCCATGAACGTGGAAATTGTCGTGGTTGTTGCGCCGGTAGGTCAGCCGGTGGATGAGATAGGGATAGCCGTGATAGGCGAAAATGACGGGCTTGTCCGTGGTGAACAGGCGGTCGAAGATCTCGTCCGCGAAGCCGTGCGGATGCTCGCTATGGGACTGCAGCGTCATCAGATCGACGACGTTGACGACACGGATCCTGATCTCCGGAAGCGCCGTGCGCACAAGATCGACGGCGGCCAGCGTCTCCATTGTCGGTACGTCCCCCGCGCAGGCCATCACGATGTCCGGTTCCTCGCCGGACGGGCCCGTGCAGGCCCAATCCCAGATGCCGGCGCCGGCCTTGCAGTGCCTTTCCGCCGCATCGGCGCTCAGCCATTGCGGCGACGGCTGTTTGCCCGCCGTGATGACGTTGATGCGATTCCAGGTCCGCAGGCAATGATCGGTGACCCAAAGCAGCGTGTTGGCGTCCGGCGGGAAATAGAGCCGGACCGTATCGGCCTTCTTGTTGGCCACGAAATCGGCGAAGCCGGGATCCTGATGGGAAAAGCCGTTATGGTCCTGGCGCCAGACATGGGAGGTCAACAGATAGTTCAACGAGGCGATCGGCTTGCGCCAGGGCAATTCCGCCGAGGTCTTCAGCCATTTCGCATGCTGGTTGACCATGGAGTCCACGATGTGGATGAAGGCTTCGTAGCAGGAAAACAGGCCATGCCGTCCAGTCAGCAGATAGCCCTCCAGCCAGCCCTGGCAGAGATGCTCCGATAGAACCTCCATGACCCTGCCTTCACGGGCAAGATGGACGTCATAGGGCTCGATTCCTTCCATCCAGACACGGTCCGCCACATCAAACACGGCGTCCAGCCGGTTCGATGAGGTTTCGTCCGGCCCCATCAGGCGGAAGTTCCGCGCTTCACCGTTCAGGCTGATGACATCGCGCAAATAGGCGCCCATGAGGCGGGTCGCTTCTGCGATCCTGCCGCCCGGTTCCGGCACCTCGATGGCAAAACTCTTCCAGTCGGGCAGGACGAGGTCCTTCTTTAACAAGCCGCCATTGGCATGCGGAAGCGCGCCCATGCGCTTTTCTCTCTTGGGTGCGAGCGCCGCGATTTCGGGCAGCAATCGCCCTTCCGCATCGAACAGTTCCTCCGGCCGATAGCTGCGCATCCATTCCTCAAGGATCTGGCGATGAGCGGCATTGCCGCGCGCATTGGAGACGGGCACCTGGTGCGAGCGCCAGAAATCCTCGACCTTCTCGCCGTCGACCTCTTTCGGTCCGGTCCAGCCTTTCGGGCTGCGCAGGATGATCATCGGCCAGCGGGGCCTGTCACCCGCCCATCCCTCCTTACGGGCGCCAGTCTGGATGTCCCGGATGCGATCCATCGCCTCGTCCAGCGTGGCCGCCATCAAACCGTGCATGGCCATCGGATCGCTGCCCTCGACGAAGAAGGGATCGTAACCATAGCCGGTGAAGAGGCTCTTCAGTTCACCGACGTCCATACGCGCCAGCAGCGTCGGATTGGCGATCTTGTAGCCATTCAGATGCAGGATAGGCAGCACCGCGCCGTCCACCCGTGGGTTGAGGAACTTGTTGGAATGCCAGGCGGCGGCCAGCGGGCCGGTCTCCGCCTCGCCGTCGCCGACGACGCAGGCCACGATCAAATCCGGATTGTCGAAAGCCGCTCCAAAGGCGTGGACCAGCGCATATCCAAGCTCCCCACCCTCATGAATCGAACCGGGCGTTTCGGGCGCGACGTGGCTCGGCACACCGCCGGGGAAGGAGAATTGCTTGAACAGCTTCCTCATCCCCTCGGCGTCTCGGCCGATGTCTGGGTAAATCTCGCTGTAGCTGCCCTCGAGCCAGGTGTTGGCAACCATGGCCGGGCCGCCATGTCCCGGGCCGCAGACGTAAAGCACGTCGAGATCGCGTTTCCGGATCAACCTGTTCAGGTGCACATAGATGAAGTTGAGACCCGGCGTAGTCCCCCAATGTCCAAGCAGTCTGGGCTTCACGTGCTCGGCACGCAGAGGTTCTCGCAGCAGCGGATTGTCCATCAGATAGATTTGTCCGACGGAGAGGTAGTTGGCGGCACGCCAATAGCGATCCATTATCTTCAGCTCAGCCGAAGTCTGATTCACGGTTCAGCCCTTTGCGTTTCTCGCGACGATATTCCTGATTCATGTCAACAACACATCATGCCCATGATTTTTGTCATGTAGCTGGAACCAGAGTCGCCGATTACGGCGTCGTCTGACGCAAAGGTTCGCCGGTCGGATAACCACGGTGCTGTACCTATCGGAAAGCACATAGTATTGCCTTGGCTGGTTTCGCAGCAGCCAGCGATGCAGCAATGCTGGTTGCCCCGATAGCTGCGAAGGTCATTTTTTTCGCGCCTTGGGGATACGCGGCGGGTACACGTTCAAGACTCTCCGGATGATTTGGGGTTATCTGCCGTTGGAGGTTACACTCTCGCCCATTACGGGCGCGCGACGCACTTCCGTCAGATAATTCAATACCAGAGATACCGCGACGATCCCGTAAAGCAGCATGAAGCAACTCGAGTTTACGCCGAGCCCGTCGAGAATGACTCCGAACATGATAGGCAGTAGGAAGCCGCCCAGGCCGCCGGCCATGCCGACCACGCCGGAAACCACGCCCATGTTCTCCGGGAATTCGTCGCCGATATATTTGAACGTCGAGGCCATGCCGCAGGCGAAGGCTATGCCGAGAACAAACAGCAGAGCCGTAAACAACCAGGACGGCAAGGCGATGCCGAAACCCCGTGGACCTTCGATCGTATGAACGATCAGTTCCGTCTTGGGATAGGAGAGCAGGAACAGGCAGACCCAGGCGATCCACAGCACCCACCAAGTCACCGCGTGCGCTCCGAAGCGATCCGACAACCAGCCACCCAGGGCGCGAAACGCGCCGCCGGGCAGTGCGAATGCTGTGGCGAGTAACGACGCCTGAGCGATGGAGTAGCCGTACTCCGTCGTGAAATACTGCGGCATCCAGATCGAAAGGGCCGTGAACCCGCCGAATACGATCGAGTAGTATTGACAATATTTCCAGACCCGTAGATCGCGCAGGACCGTCAACTGCCGCATCATGGACGGCGTTGAATTGTCCGACCGCGCCGGGTCGGGCGCGGAGAATATCCAGAAGAGCGCCGCCGTGACCACCAGCGCCGCCGCATAGACCTTCGGTACCATCTCCCATCCATACTGCTCGATGAGGAATGGCGCGACGAACATGTTGAGCGCGGCCCCCACCGTGCCGGCGCCGAAAAATCCCATGGCGAAGCCGCGGCGCTCCTTGGGAAAGAAGCGGGCGACATAGGGTGTTCCGACCGCGAAAGACGCGCCGACGAGACCCAGTGCGAGCCCGAGGAGAAGGAACTGCCACAAGGCGGAGGCATAGGCCGAGATCCAGAGTGGCACAGCACAGCCGAGCAGAAGAAGTAGCATGATACGGCGCCCGCCGAAACGGTCCGTCCAGATCCCGAGCGGCAATCTGAACAGCGCTCCTGTCAGCACGGGCGTGGCGGTCAAAAGGCCGAATTCGGTCGAATCGAGGCCGAGTTGCGCGCGAATCGGAATCCCGATCACGCCGAACATCATCCAGACCGCGAAGCAGACCGTGAATGCTAGCGTGGTGATCAACAGGACGGTGAAGTCACCCTGCTCGCCGGAGGTGTAGGACATTGTACCCCTCAGAAGACGATGAGGACGATCGCCACGATCACGCAAACGATCGTTGCGGCCGCCCAGATGACTGGCCAATAGGCGCCCTCGTCCTTCTTGAGGGAAACGCTTTCCATTGGATCGGTGCCCTGGTGATCGGCGCCATAGGTCGCGTCATGCACCTGCTTCATCGCCGGATTGAGCGGCGAAGCGTCAGGTGTGGAGCTTGGCCGGGGCGGCGGGACGGTGCTCATGATCTATCCTCGTCGAAGGGTCAAACACGTGGTCTTCACATACAGGCGCGGCCATGCGCCAACGCACCATGACCCTGAGGCAGGCCATTCCAGGATCGTCGCTGTCGCGCACTGTACGGCTGAGCTG
>JBARWP010000582.1:0-3527 GCA_049646905.1 Pseudaminobacter sp.
AGCAGGCCGCAGATCGCATTGAAAGTGGTGCTCTTGCCCGCGCCGTTCGGCCCCAGCAGGCACACGATCTCGCCGCGCCCTACATGTAGCGAAACGTCGCGCAGCATCGGGATCTGGCCGTAGCTGGTGGAAATCTTGTCCAGTTCAAGCATGTCGCGCAGCCTTTTTCCCCAGATAGGCCTCCTGCACGCGCGGCATGCGCCGCACCTCGGTGAAGTCGCCGTCAGCGATCTTGCGGCCATAGTCAATGACCATCACCCGGTCAGGCAGCGTGGCGACCAGACGCATGTCATGCTCGATGATGAGGAAGGACAGTCCCTCCCGTTCCGTCATCATGCGACGGATGTCGTCTATCAGCGCGTCGGTGTCACGGTCGTCCATGCCTGAGGAAGGCTCGTCCAGCATGATGACCTTGGGGTCGGAGGCCAGGCATCTGGCGATCTCCAACCTCCGCCGGTCGGCCTGCGGCAACGCGCCGGCAAGCGTGTGACGCCGCTCGAACAGCTCTTCTGAAACCATACGCAACAATGTCCCGGCGCGTTCGGCGGCTGCGTCCAGCTCCGCCCGCGCCCGGCGGGGAAGCAGCAGCGCATCGAGCACGCCCGAAGAAGTGCGGGTGTGCATGCCGATCACTATGTTGTCGATCAGGGTCAGTTCGTTGAACAGCCGGCTGGACTGGAAGGTCCGGGCGATGCCCGCGGCGGCGATACGATGTGCCGGCCAACCGCTGATGGTTCGCCCGTTCAGAAGGACTTGCCCTTGCGTCGGCTTGTAGATGCCTGAAATCAGGTTGAAGAGCGTCGATTTCCCGGCTCCGTTCGGGCCGATGATGCACAGGATCTCGGACGGGGCGAGGCTCATATCCACGGCGTCCACGGCTACGAGGCCGCCGAAGTTGATACCGAGTGCACGCGATTCCAAAACCGGCGTCATCTCAGTGCCCCCCCATAGGTTCTGGCGCGTTGTGGGAACAGGCCTTGGGGGCGCAGCATCAGGAACAAGATCACCACGACCGACACGAACAGCAGGCGATAGTCGGAAAAGATGCGTAGCTTCTCCGGCAGCAGCGTGAGCAGGAAAGCACCGACGATCACCCCAAGCGTGTTGTCCATGCCGCCGACGATGACCATGGTCATGATCGTGACCGAGACGAGGAAGGTGAAGTTGTCGGGCGAGATGTAGCTGACGTAGAAGGCGTAGATGGTGCCGGCGAAGGCCGCAAGGAAGGCGTCGACCCCGAAGGCAAGCATCTTGTACCAGACCACGTTGATGCCGTTGCAGCGGGCGGCGAGCTCGTCCGAGCGCAACGCGTTCCAGGCGAGCCCCACCCGGCTGTTGTGAAGGCGCTTTGCCGATATGATGCTCAAGGCCACCAGCGCGGCGCAGAGATAATAGAAGTTCGCATGGCCCGGCAACCGATAGCCGAAGATCACCAGCGGCTGGGTAAAGGAGTGGCCGAAAAGCGTCGGTGCCGGAATGCCGACCAGCCCGTTCGGCCCGCCTGTCCAGTCGAAATTGTTGAGCAATTGCTGCACGACCACGCCGAAAGCAATGGTGACCAGCGCCAGGTAGGTCTCGCGTGTGCGCATCGACGGGAAACCCAGCAGGAAGCCAAACGCGGTCGCGACCAGCGCCGCCACGGGCAGGGTGAGCCAGAACGACACGCCGAAATTGATCGCCAGCAGGGCCGAGGTATAGGCGCCGATGCCGTAGGAGGCGCCGGTGGCAAAGTTCGGGATGTTGGCGCTGCCGAGCTGGAAGTTCAGTGCCAATGCCAGCACCGTGTAGATCTGGCAGATAATCAGCAGGTGGAGTGCGTAGGTCGATCCCTGCATGAAGAAGGGATAGGCCAGAACGATCGCAATGCCCAGAACGGTTGCCGGCCGCCGTGCCTGCTGGAAGGCGGTGACGATCGCCTCTTCGATCTGCGGGCGTATCTGCAGGACGGTGAAACCTGCACCTGTCACGGCCAGCAGCGAGATGATCACCCAGGTGCGATCGGACAGGAGGAAGACACCCAGCAAGGCTGCCGCCAGAAGCTCGAGGGCGACAACGGTGATCAGGGCGCGTGCCGCGGATGCGGATACGGGCTTGTCGGTAGCGACTGCGATATTGGACATGGCTCAGACCTTCTCGAAGACGGGCTTGCCCAGCATGCCCGAGGGCTTCAAGACCAATACCGCGATCACGAGGAGAAAGATGAAGACCAACCGATAGGCCGCGCCGTCGGCCAGCATCACTTGCGCCAGCGTGTCGATCCCGGCAATCAGCAGGCTGCCGAGGATCGCGCCCGGCATCGACCCGAGCCCGCCGATCACGGCAGCCGAGAAGCCGATCAGACCAAGCTGGATGCCGAAGTCGAAGCGCACCACGCCTGCGTGACTGGCGTAGAAGATGCCGCCGATCGCGCCGACCGCCGAGGCGATGAAGAAGGTCGCCGCAAAGATCCGGTTGGGGCTGATCGACATCAGCCGGGCAATGGCCCGGTCCTCGGCGACCGCACGGATGCGCAGGCCGATTGGGGTGCGGTGCATCACCACGAACAGAGCCGCCACCATCAGCACGGAAACTGCCACCACCGTCAGGCTGAACAGCGAGATGGTGACGCTGCCGATCGAAATGGAATCTGGCACCAGTACCGGAAAGGGCTTGGGGTTGGAGCCTTGTGGATAGAGCGTGCGCACCAACTCGCGCACCACGGTGCCGAGCGCCACGGTGGCGACGAGGGCCATCATGACGGGCGTCGCCCGGAAGCGGCGTATCACCAGCCAGTCGACCAGAATGCCGAGCAGGCCCGTGCCCAGGATTGCCACCGCGCAGGCAAGCGCCAGGGCCCAGCCGCTTCCGGCCGGCAGCACGGTCGTTACCAGCAGCTGGACAACCGCCAGCCCCAGGAAGGGAGCGACCATCGAGACGTCGCCGTGGGAGAAGTGGATGACGTTCAGCACACCGAACAGCAGGCTGAAGCCCAGTGCCACCAGCGTGTAGATCGAACCCAATACTAACCAGTTTATGAGGTGCTGGGCTAGCAGCGCGTCCATGACAGTAGCTCCACTGTTATTTTACGGCGCCGTCCGCGCCCTGGCACATATGGGTAATTCAGGCTGGCCTTAAGCAATAAGCTAAAACCGCACGCAACTGCTTATGGTTTTCTGAAGTACCGCCTCGGAAAATACGACTACCGCGCCAAGGCCGAATGCGGTGAAGCTTCTGCGGTCGGTTCCCGCAAACGGATAGGACCTGTGTCCCGGCGCATGGAACAGAATGGAACTGTGCGGACCCACGCTCGGCGCCGGCAGACGATCAGCGATAAAGCAAAAGGGGAATGCAGAATATGACAAACGACAACTGGTCGCGGCGAACCTTCCTGGGAAGCGTGTGCGTTGCGCTTGCTCTTTCTACTTCGGCAATACCTGCCATGGCGCAGGATAAGCAGACGATCAAGCTGGGCTTTATCGGACCGCTGTCCGGCGGCAATGCCCAGCAAGGCCTGGGTGCGCGCAACGGCTTTCTTCTGGCGCTGGAAC
>JBARWP010000583.1:0-4043 GCA_049646905.1 Pseudaminobacter sp.
TTGAGGGGGAGATGGCCGGCAGGCCAGAGGGGGGTGAGAGACTGTCGCGATGCTTCCGAAGGGACGCTTGCCCCATGATCATCGGCATCGGCAGTGACCTGATCGACATAAGACGCATCGAGAAATCGCTCGAGCGCTACGGCGAACGCTTCGTCCAACGGATTTTCACCGAGATCGAGCAGGTGAAATCCGACCGCCGCAGGGAGCGGGCGGCTTCCTATGCCAAGCGCTTCGCTGCCAAGGAGGCCTGCGCCAAGGCGCTGGGCACGGGAATGTCGCATGGCGTGTTCTGGCGCGACATGGGCGTGGTCAACCTGCCGGGTGGCAAGCCGACAATGCATCTGACAGGCGGTGCGGCGGTGAGGCTGGAACAGATGCTGCCGCAAGGCCACCGTGTCGTGATCCACCTGACGATTACGGATGATTTTCCACTGGCTCAGGCCTTTGTGATCATTGAAGCCCACCCGGTCGAATAACCGCCACTTTCATGGCGCTCGTACCGGCGCGGGACGTTGCCCCGTGCGTGCCGACCCCTTATACCAACGAGCCAGACAAAGAGGACGACATGAGCGTGGCTGACAAATCTGAGAAGAAATCGGGCGGACTTGGGGAAACAGTCAGCGTCATCGTCCAGGCGCTGCTGCTGGCACTGGTCATTCGCACGCTTCTGTTCCAGCCGTTCTCGATCCCCTCCGGCTCGATGCGGCCGACCTTGCTTGAAGGCGATTATCTGTTCGTCACCAAATGGGCCTATGGTTATTCGCGCCATTCGCTGCCGTTCTCGCCCAATATCTTCTCCGGCCGCATCTGGGGGTCGGAGCCCGAGCGCGGCGACGTCACGGTGTTCAAGTTTCCGCCCAATCCATCGCTGGATTACATCAAGCGGGTCGTGGGTCTGCCTGGCGACCATATCCAGATGCGGGGAGGCGAACTCATCATCAATGGCGAGCCGGTGAAGCGCGAGAAGATCGGCCAGATCGACAATCCCGACATCACCGAGGTCAGCCGGCCGGTCGACGTCTATCGCGAAACGCTGCCCAACGGCGTTTCCTACGACACGCTCGACATCACGCCCAATTCCATCGGCGACAATACGCGTGAATTCGTCGTGCCCGAGGGGCATTATTTCATGATGGGCGACAATCGCGACAATTCCTCCGACAGCCGCTTCTCGGTCGGCTACGTGCCGGCGGAAAACCTCGTCGGCCGCGCCAATATCATCTTCTTCTCGATCGCCGACGGCGCAAGCCCGCTGGAAATCTGGAAGTGGCCGGGCTCGCTGCGCGGATCGCGCCTGCTCGACTTCGTGCGCTAGCGGCGGCGCCATGGCCTTCAAACGGCTGACCGGAGATGCGCTTGCAGCGGCATTGCAGGAGCGCACCGGCCATGTTTTCCGCGACCATCAGCGATTGCAGCGGGCGCTGACCCACGCCAGCGCGCGGGGCGCCCATTCCGGCGCGGATTATGAGCGCTTCGAATTCCTGGGCGACCGGGTGCTCGGCCTGCTCGTGGCCGACATGCTGTTCCATGCCTTTCCGGACGCGGCAGAGGGCGAATTGTCGGTGCGGCTCAATGCGCTGGTCAATGCCGAGGCGCTGGCCGAAATCGCCGACGAGATCGGCCTGACCGAACTGATCCGCGCGGGCAGCGAGGTCAAGACGCTGGCGGGGCGCAAACGCGTCAATATTCGCGCCGATGCCTTGGAGTCGCTGATTGCAGCGCTTTATCTTGATGGCGGAATCGAAGTCGCGCGCGCCTTCATCCTGCGCTATTGGGAGCCGCGCTCGCGCGTCACCGGGGCGGCCCGCCGTGATCCCAAGACCGAATTGCAGGAATGGGCGCATCACGCCGCGACGACCACGCCCGTCTACAAGATCGAAAGTCGTGAAGGCCCGGATCACGATCCCCTCTTTACGGTGAGCGTGCAAGTGGGCGACCATGAGCCGGCGATCGGAACCGGCCGCTCCAAGCGCGAGGCCGAGCAGGCGGCGGCCGCCGCATTGCTGCTGCGCGAAGGCGTGTGGGGCGGCGAGGAAGGACAACAGTCGTGACCGAAATCGAGGCGCCTGAGACCCATTCCGGCTTCGTTGCGCTGATAGGCGCGCCCAATGCCGGCAAGTCGACGCTGATCAACCAACTCGTCGGCGCCAAGGTGTCGATCGTCACCCACAAGGTGCAGACGACGCGCGCCATCATGCGCGGCATTGCCACCCACAACAATGCGCAGATCGTGTTCGTGGATACGCCGGGCATCTTCAAGCCGCGCCGCCGGCTCGACCGCGCCATGGTTTCGACCGCCTGGGGCGGAGCCAAGGACGCCGATCTGGTCATGGTGCTGATCGATGCGGAACGCGGCATCAGGGGTGATGCGGACGCGATCCTGACCAATCTGGAAGGGGTGCATCAGCCCAAGGTGCTGGTGCTCAACAAGATCGACCGGGTGAAGCCGGAGACATTGCTGGCGCTGGCTGCCGCAGCCAATGAACGGGTGAAGTTCGACCAGACCTTCATGGTCTCGGCGCTGACGGGTGCGGGTTGCGAGGCCATCCTCGACTATCTCGCCAAGGCGTTGCCGGCCGGTCCCTGGTATTACCCGGAAGACCAGATTTCAGACCTGCCGATGCGCCAGCTTGCCGCCGAGATCACCCGCGAAAAGCTCTATCTGCGCCTGCATCAGGAATTGCCCTATTCCTCCCATGTCGAGACGGAAAAGTGGGAGGAAAAGAAGGACGGCTCGGTGCGTATCGAGCAGGTGATCTATGTCGAGCGCGACAGCCAGAAGAAGATCGTGCTCGGCCACAAGGGCGAGACGATCCGGGCGATCGGGCAGGCGGCACGCAAGGACATCGGCGAGATCCTCGATCAGAAGGTGCATCTGTTCCTGTTCGTCAAGGTGCGCGAGAATTGGGGCGACGACCCCGAGCGCTACCGCGAAATGGGCCTTGAATTCCCGCATTGAGCGGCCGATCCTGCCCGAATGGAATGGCGCGACGAAGGCATTATCCTCGGCACCCGCAAGCATGGCGAAACCAGCGTCATCCTTGAGGTGATGACACGCGCGCATGGCCGTCACCTCGGCATGGTGCGCGGCGGGCGCTCGCGCAAGGCCCAGCCGGTGCTGCAGGCTGGCAACCGGGTGGATGTGATCTGGCGTGCCCGGCTCGACGAGCATCTTGGCCTGTTCCAGGTCGAGGCATTGGAACTCAATGCCGCGCGGCTGTTCGAGAGCGCGAGCGCCGTCTACGGCCTGCAGACGCTTGCCGCCCATCTGCGCCTGTTGCCGGAGCGCGACCCGCACGCCACACTCTATGAGACGCTGCTGGTGTTGATCCCCAATCTGGATGATCCGATGGCGGCGGGCGAACTGGTGGTGCGCTTCGAATTGCTCGTCCTGGAGGAGCTTGGCTTCGGCCTCGATCTCACCTCCTGTGTGGCGACCGGCCGGCGGGACGATCTGGTCTATGTCTCGCCCAAGTCGGGCCGCGCGGTTTCGCGCGAGGCGGGTCTGCCCTGGCATGACAAGATGCTGGCGCTGCCGTCCTTCCTGCTGCACGGATCGCGCCTGCGCGCTGACCGCACGACGATGGAGCAGGCGTTTCGCCTGACCGATTTTTTCTTCACCCGGCATGTCTATGAGCCGCGCGGGCTGCATTCGCCGGAAGCCCGTGCCGGCTTCCTCAATGCCCTGCGCAAATACGAGATGGCCGCGGCCGCCAAGACCCCGAATGGTAGCGCGGCTTAGATCTGTCTTAACTTGCCTTTGCCGTGGCGGCGCGCTGCTTCTCTATATGCGCGAAACGATCGAGGAACGCTTTCTGCACGGCCTTGACCGGGCGCGACGCCAAGTCGAACCTGTCCGCTGAAAGGCCGCGCGGGCGGCCGAAGAACTGAGTTGCCTCGGCAGTCGAGAAGCCGGCCAGTTCGGTGGCCTCGAAATAGGCGGCGACCTGGTCTGCGCGCTTGATCGCCTTCTTCAGCTTCTCGTCGGGATCGGCAGGCAGCGAAAAGCGGATATGGATCGCACGTTGCAAGCGGTGCTCGAC
>JBARWP010000584.1:0-1528 GCA_049646905.1 Pseudaminobacter sp.
CTTGCGCGCGGCCGGCCGGGCTTCGCCGACGACAGGCAGCGCCTGTTCTGCTTCCACCGTTGTCACCTCATCGCTAATTTTCGATACGGCGTTCATGTTGCTGCACCTTTTTCTTTATCGCTTTGGCACGACGCTTCGCCGTCCGAGAGATTGTGCACGATAGTCTTCAAGCCGAGGAGAACGGTCTGCCGCTGTTCCTGGCTGAGCCCGGCCAGAGCCTGTTCGAAAACCTCGCCCGCCACGCTCTTGATGGCCCCGAAGGTGAGTCGGCTCTTGTCGGTGGGAAAGATCATCCGCACCCGGCGGTCGGCCGCATCCGGCTTGCGCTCGACCCAGCCGCCTTCTTCCATGCGGTCGACGAGTCGCGACACACTGATCGGCTCGATTTCCAGCAGTTCCGCCAGCCGCGCCTGCGCCACGCCCTCGTCCTTCACCACACGCACGAGAAGCCGCCATTGCGCCGCCGAAAGACCGTAGGAACTGCCAAGCATCTCGAAGCGCTTGCGCATCAGCCGCGCCGCGTCGTGGATGAGAAAGCCCAGTCGTTCGGTTCCGTCCAAATTCATGAGCGGCATATATTATGAGCGTGCTTACTATTCAAGCACAGGCACGCCTGCTCGCATTTTTGTGATGCGCTGCACAATGCAGGGGTTCGGCACCTCGTGCCCTGGCCGGACGGCTGGCCGGCAGGCAACGACGATCAGGTAGCCAAATAGGAAAGCTAAGGCTGTATAAGGGGAGGAAGAGGAAGCTCTGGAAGCGTCTTGTTGGGCTTTTCGATGAGGCTGATGCCCTCTTTGGAAGCCCGGGCACGAACCGCGCCGACGGAACGATTGAAACGGCGCGCAAGGGCAGTAACGCGGACATGCTGTTCCGCCAGGCGTTTGAGATCCTCGATCTCGTCCTTGGTCCAGTATTTGTACCGGCCCTGCCTTCGCCCGGAGCCGCCGACCACGAGCGCTCGCAAAGGGCCGCTATCCTTGACCTGAGGCAGCAGGCCCGCGACATGACCGGATTTGGCTGATACGTGGCTGCCATTGAGTTGGGTGGACTGGATAGCCATGTTCATCTCCTAAGCTCCGCACGCGGCTGGAAGCCGCGCTTTCAGAACTCAGGCCGGATGAACTGCCTCAAGGAGGCCCACGTACTTCTGAGCCAAGCAGTTATGCCTCAAATGCTCGAAAATTTCAACCGTGGCGAAATCGAATGGACGCATCTGACGAGTTATTCTTGCCGTCATACTATTCCTATAAGTGGGAGCGCAAACGCGTTCGCCGGTAGTCCACGACCTGAACCGAAGCCAGGGTTTTGCGTTAACCACACCTTCTTCTTGACTCTCGCGCGGCACATGCCTATCTCACCGCAGCGTTAGCACTCATCAATAGTGAGTGCTAACGAGGTCCGGGGATCCCTCCGGACGCAGGAATAGGTTTCAACATCCGCACCAAGGGTACGTAAAATGGCAAAGTCGAAATTCCGGCCGCTGCATGACCGCGTGGTCGTTCGCCGCGTCGAATCCGAAGAGAAG
>JBARWP010000585.1:0-9035 GCA_049646905.1 Pseudaminobacter sp.
GTAGACCGTGGTGGGGCCAACAAAGCTCCAGCCACGCTTCTTCAACTCCTTCGACAAGCGCGTCGAGGTCGGTGTGGTCGGGTTGGCGATCAGCGTGGCATAGTCGAAGCGTTTCGGACGCTCCTCGGCACCGGGCTCGAAGCTCCAGAACCAGGCGGCGAGCGAGCCGGCCTCCCGCGCCAATTCTCGGGCGCGGCGCGCATTGTTGATGGTCGAGACGATCTTGCCGCGATGGCGCACGATACCGGCATCACCGAGCAGGCGCTCGACATCGGCATCGGTGAATTCGGCGACGCGCTCGAAATCGAACCCGGCGAAGGCGCGGCGGAAGTTTTCGCGCTTGCGCAGGATGGTGAGCCAGGACAGGCCGGACTGGAAGCCCTCCAGGCAGATCTTTTCGAACAGCCGCCGGTCATCGGCGACCGGCCGGCCCCATTCGTGATCGTGATAGTGGAGATAATCCGGAAGGTTGCCGTGCCAGGCGCAGCGCACGATGCCATCTTCGCCTTCCAGCAGGCCGGTCTTTTGGGTTTCCATCGGCAATTCCTGGTCGTTAACGGAAATAATCTCAGCTTTACCAGGCCTTTACCAGATTCCTGAACCGGCCGGTAACCACACCGAAAGGTTTAGGCAAAGAATCGCATTTTATGCATTCCGATTCACGATTGGGTGGCGTGCTTGCGGCCAAGATCGGCGCGGGGTGCGGGGTTGGCCCGTGCTTGGTGACGATCGCGTTCAAGAGTGCGTCCATGAAACAGTTACTCGTACTGGGGGCGGCAGCCCTCATTGCCGGCTTTGCCGTGCCGGCGCAAGCAAACGACCGCTATATGGAACGGCCGCCGGTGGTGGTGAGCCCGGACCTTACAGCACCGTGGGTGATGCAGTTGGGCCACCAGCCCGGAAAGGTGGTGCGCCGGCAGGCAAGCCAACAGGCCCAGACCGCCGCACGCGTGCAGCCCTATGCTGTAGAGCCGCGCTTCGACAGGCGTTACGAGCGCAACGTGCAGCGACAGGCGCAGCCGGACCGGCAGCGCACGGCGGCAATTCCCGCGCGACCGGCAAAGCGCGAGATGCGCCCGCAGATCAACCCGGTCTATCTGCCGCAAACGATCGCCTATGACGGGCCGCACAAGCCCGGCACCATCATCATCGATACCAAGCAGAACTTCCTTTATCTGGTCGAGGAAAACGGCCAGGCACGGCGCTATGGCGTCGGCACCGGCAAGCCGGGCTTCGAATGGGCCGGCAGCCACAAGATCACACAAAAGCGCGAATGGCCGGATTGGCGCCCGCCCGCAGAGATGATCAAGCGCGAACGCGCCAAGGGCCGGGATTTGCCGGTGCATATGGCCGGCGGCCCGGCCAATCCGCTCGGGGCGCGCGCACTTTATCTCGGCTCGACGCTCTACCGTATCCACGGCACCAACCAGCCCTGGACGATCGGCGGTGCCGTATCGTCCGGTTGCATCCGCATGCGCAACGAGGATGTCATCGACCTTTACGAGCGGGTGAAGGTAGGGACGCAGGTGATTGTAAGCTAGGTTCAAATCAGCAGTCCGGGGGACGGACCGGAGCGGCTTCGGACAGATGCCGAGGAAAGGGCGGCACGGTTGCCATCGTGCCGCCCTTTCCTGCTTTCGGCCGATTTGCGACCCGCCCTTTCGTTTTGTCGCACTGTCAGACCCGTTGTGACAGGTTATAGATTTCGCCTAAAATCGGTTTTGCTCTATATTTTCCTAGTGTGAAACTAATATTCTTTATGGTATGTGTTGGCAGATCGCACTGGATCGACGGGCGGTTGCCGCCCTGCCTGACCTGAACCGATTAGTCTGCTGCTGCCGAAGGAGACCTGAAAAATGCCTCTCGACGACAATCGCTATCTGAAGGGTGCACCGGTCGCCGCCCGGATCATGGATGAGGTGCGCATCGCTGCCGAGAAGGCAACGGAGGAAGGCTTCAAGCCGCGCCTCGTCTCGATCACGGTGGGCGACGTCGCGGCGGTGGATGTCTATGTGCGCAACCAGCGCGCCAAGGCCGAGAAGGTCGGCATCGATTTCGAGGAACGCCCCTTTCCGGCCGAAATCACCGCCGAGGAACTGGAGGCAGCCATCCACGTGATGAACGCCGATCCGCGTGTGACCGGCATCATCATCCAGCGGCCGGTGCCGTCACATATTCCGATCAAGGCGATCCAGGGTGCCATCCATCCGCTGAAGGATGTCGAGGGCATGCACCCCTCCTCCATCGGCAACATCGTCTATAACGACCTCGACCTGGCGCCCTGTACTGCGGCGGCCTCGGTGGAACTGCTGAAGGCGACCGGGCTCGACCTCAAGGGCCTGGAAGTGGTGATCGTCGGCCACTCTGAAATCGTCGGCAAGCCGATCGCCTTCCTGCTGATGAGCGAGGGGGCGACGGTGACGGTGTGCCACCACATGACGCGTTCAGTGGCAGCCCACGCCAGGCGGGCGGATGCGCTGTTCGTGGCCGTCGGCAAGGCGCGGCTGATAAAGGCCGACATGGTGAAGCCGGGTGCGGCCGTCATCGACATCGGCATCAATGCCGAGGTCGGCCCGGACGGCACCAGCCGGCTGGTCGGCGATGTGGACACCGAAAGCGTGAAGGAAGTGGCGTCGTGGATCACGCCGGTGCCGGGCGGCGTCGGGCCAGTGACGGTGGCGATCCTGCTGCGCAACACCATGGTGGCGCTCTCGCGCCAGCGCGCGCTCTACCAATCGACCTATACCACGGCAAGCAAGGTGGCGGCGGAGTAAATATACGCCAGAACCGGCAAGTCTACGCGCCATGGACGCGTTTCACCGGGCGAGGCCGTCCGGTTTCTTGCCGCCATAGGCCCAGTCGAGCAGTTGCACGGTATGCAGGATAGGCAGTTGCGCAGCCGAGGCGATCTGCGTGATGCAGCCTATGTTGCCGGTAGCGACGAGGTCGGCACCCGTCGCCTCGATATTGCCGACCTTGCGGTCGCGCAGGCGGGCCGAGATTTCCGGCTGCATGATGTTGTAGGTGCCGGCCGAGCCGCAGCACAGATGCCCTTCCCGAGGTTCCCTGACCACAAATCCCGCACGTGCCAGAAGCTCCTTGGGCTGGCGGGTGATCTTCTGGCCATGCTGCATGGAACAGGCCGAGTGATAGGCCACGGTGAGGCCAGGCTTCAGCGTCGGTTCGGGCAGGTCGATCGTAGCAAGATATTGCGTGATGTCACTGGCCAGCGCCGAAACGCGCGCCGCCTTTTCGGCATAGGCCGGGTCGAGCCGCAGCATGAAGCCGTAATCCTTGATGGTGGTGCCGCAGCCGGAGGCGGTGATGATGATGGCATCGAGGCCGCCCGCCTCGACCTCCCGTATCCAGGCATCGACGTTCTTGCGCGCGAAATCCAGCGCATCCCCTTCCCGCCCCATGTGATGGACCAGCGCGCCGCAGCAGCCTTCGCCTTGCGGCACCACGACCTCGATGCCGAGCCGGGTCAACAGGCCGATGGTCGCCTCGTTGATGCCGGGATCGAGCACAGGCTGGGCGCAGCCGGTCAGGATGGCAACGCGCCCGCGGCGCGGGCCGGCCGCGGCATGACTACCGGGCAGCGCCATCGGTGACTTCGGCGGTACGGAGCCTGGTGCCAGCTTCAGCATCGCGCCGAGGGGGCGCAGCGCCGGAACAGCGTCGAAGACCCCAGCAAAGGGTTTGCCAAGCTTCGCCAGTCCGAGCGCGAAACGGAACCGCGACGGATAGGGTAGCACGGCGGCGAGCACGGCACGAATGAACCGATCCGCCAGCGGCCGCCTGTAAGTGTTTTCGATATGGGCGCGGGCGTGGTCGACCAGATGCATATAATGGACGCCGGATGGACAGGTCGTCATGCAGGCGAGGCACGACAGGCAGCGGTCGATATGGGTGACGATCTCCTTTTCGGCCGGCCTGCCGCCTTCGAGCATATCCTTGATGAGATAGATGCGGCCGCGCGGGCTATCCAGTTCGTTGCCGAGCGTGACATAGGTCGGGCAAGTCGCCGTGCAGAAGCCGCAATGCACGCATTTGCGCAGGATTTTCTCCGATTCCGCGACATGCGGATCGGCAAGCTGGGCAAGGGTGAAATTGGTCTGCACGACGATTTCCTATAGTCAGATAAGCCAGCCCTGCGGGTTCCTGACCGGCTCGCCGCGCCCCACGGCCTGAAGGCCGATAATGCAGCGGGCAATGAACCAGACCGCAACGGCAAACAGCAGGAACATGCCGATGAAGACCAGCATCAGCACGCAGGAGACCAGCGCATAGAGCAGGCCGATCCAGAAGGTGCGGATGATGTAGGTGTAGTGCGTCTCGATCCAGGCTTCGGACTTGCCGCGATTGATATAGGCAAGGACGATGCCGATCAGCCCGCTGATGCCGATGACCAGCCCGGCGAGGTAAAGGACATAGATGACCTGCACATTGGTCTTGCCCGGTTCGAGCCAGCGGTCGGTCTGGCGCGGGGCGGTCGGTTGGTTGCCGCTGTCGCTCATGATGTTGCCTCCTCTGCGTGAACAGGCGGCAGACTAGCAGAGCCGGTAGCAGGCACCATACGGCCGGGATTGAGAATTCCCTTGGGGTCGAATTGCTGTTTCAGCCGGGTAGAAAGAGCGGCAAGCGCTGCAGGCTGCGGCTCGAACACCGGCAATGCGGCCCGCAGGGCCTGGCTGGCGCGCACCAGCGTAGCATGGCCGCCGCCTGATTTTTTCACCAGATCGCGCAACACCTCGGCTTCCGGATCGGCTTCCATGCGCAACCAGACAAGGCCGCCCTGCCAATCATAGAAGGCGTCGCAACCAGCCTGCATGCGCAGCGCCATGACCATATGGTGCGCCTCGTTCGGTGCCATGGAAACGCGCCAGATCGGACGCTCGCTGCTATCGGCGAAGGGGATGCAATCGCGGATATCACGCCAGACCGTTCTGGAAATATCGGCCGCCAATATGTCGATCGGGCCGGCGTTTTTCAGCAGATCTGTCAGGGCTCGAAGCCGGTAGTCGACGGACGGGCCGAACCCCTCGACCCGCAGCAGCGTTGCAGCGTCGCTGCCAAGCACGCCATCGGCGATGCGGGTCACTGCAGGATAAGGAACATGGGCGGCACTCGACACCTCCGCGCTGGAGCCGAGCGCCAGTGCCATGGCAGCCGCCGCATCCTCATCGAGCAGGCCGCGAATGGCGAGCGTGGTTTCGGTCTCGGCCGCCGGCAGCACCTTGAAGGTGACATCGGTAACAGTGGCAAGCGTGCCCCAGGAGCCGGCCATGGCCTTGGAGAGATCATAGCCGGTGACGTTCTTGACCACGCGCCCACCCGACTTGAAGGCCTCGCCGCGGCCGGAAACGGCACTGATGCCCAGGATATGGTCACGCGCAGATCCTGCCTTGAGCCGGCGCGGGCCGGAAAGATTGGCGGCAAGCACGCCGCCGATGGTGCCGCGCCCCGGCGCCTGGCCGAGCAGTGGACCGTAGTCCATCGGCTCGAAGGCAAGCTGCTGGCCGTGCTTTGCCAACAGCGCCTCGATCTCGGCAAGCGGCGTGCCGGCACGTGCCGACAGCACCAGTTCCTCCGGCTCGTAGAGCGTGACGCCTGTCAGCTTCGACAGGTCGAGAGTGTGCTCGGCCTGGACCGGGCGGCCGAGCGCACGCTTAGAGCCATGGCCGATGATTTCAAGCGGCGCTTCATGGGCCAGCGCCCACTGCACGGCGGACAGGACCTCGGCGGCCGAAGTGGGAGTGAATGTGGTCATGGGAGAATGTCCGATGACGGTATTGAGACACCGTATTCCTTCGCGCCCCCCTCTGTCCTGCCGGACATCTCCCCCTCAAGGGGAGAGATCGGATTTCGCGACTGCTTTCGCCAATCCCTATCGTTGCAAGTTAGGCGGGCGCGCCGAAGCTGCTGATCTCCCCCCTTGAGGGGGAGATGTTCGGCAGGACAGAGGGGGCAACGCAGAGTGCCGTCATTACAAGACTCGCCCGGTTGTCATTTTCTCAAAACCTCGGAATGTCCGGAAACGGCAGCTTGCCGCCGGAGATGTGCATGCGGCCGAGTTCGGCGCAGCGGCGAAGCTGTGGGAAGACCTTGCCCGGATTGAGCAGATGCTGCGGGTCGAAGGCGCATTTGACGCGCATCTGCTGGTCGAGGTCGATCTCTGTGAACATTTCCGGCATCAGGTCGCGCTTTTCCACGCCCACCCCGTGCTCGCCGGTGAGCACGCCGCCGACCTTGACGCAAAGGCGCAGGATGTCGGCGCCGAAATCTTCCGCTTTCTGCAGTTCGCCGGGGAGATTGGCATCGTAGAGGATGAGCGGATGCAGATTGCCGTCACCGGCATGGAAGACATTGGCGACCCGCAACCCGTACCTCTCGGAAAGCTCGCGCATTCCGGCCAGCACGCGCGGCAGTTCCTTACGCGGAATCGTGCCGTCCATGCAGTAATAGTCCGGCGAGATGCGGCCGACCGCCGGAAAGGCCGCCTTGCGCCCGGCCCAGAAGGCGAGCCGCTCTTCCTCCGATTGCGAGATGCGGCAGGTGGTGGAACCATTGGCGAGCGCGATCGCCTCGACCTTGTCGATGAGGTGGTCGACCTCCACGCCCGGCCCGTCGAGTTCGACTATCAGCAGCGCCTCGCATTCGAGCGGATAGCCGGCATTGACGAAATCCTCGGCCGCATGGATGGCCGGACGGTCCATCATCTCCATGCCGCCGGGGATGATACCGGCGCCGATGATATCGGCCACGCATTGCCCGCCCTGCTCGCTGGTGGGAAAGCCGATCAGCAGCGCGCGGGCCGTTTCGGGCTTCTTCAATATACGCACGGTGACCTCGGTGACGACGCCGAGCAGGCCCTCCGAGCCGGTCATGAGGCCGAGCAGGTCGTAACCCTCGCTATCCAGGTGCTTGCCGCCCAGCCGCACCACCTCGCCATTCATCAGCACCATCTCGATGCCGAGCACATTGTTGGCGGTCAGCCCGTATTTCAAGCAGTGAACGCCGCCGGAATTTTCGGCGACATTGCCACCGATCGAGCAGGCGATCTGGGAGGATGGATCGGGGGCGTAGTAGAAGCCTTCCTGCTCGACGGCGTGGGTGATGCCGAGATTGGTGACACCGGGCTGGGCGGTGACGGTGCGGTTGGGATAGTCGATCTCGATAACGCGGTTGAAGCGACTCATGACCAGAAGCACGGCATCTTCCAGCGGTAGTGCGCCGCCCGATAGCGAGGTGCCGGAGCCACGCGGCACGACGCGGATCGTGCGTTCGTCGCAATATTTCAGGATGCGCGAGACCTGAGACACCGTTTCAGGCAGGACCACCACCAGCGGCAATTGCCGATAGGCGGTGAGCCCGTCGGTTTCGAAGGCGCGCATCTCGTTGACGGTATCGACTACACCCTCGCCCGGCACGATGATGCGCATATCCGCCACGATCTCGGCACGGCGGCGCATCGTCTCCGTATCCGGCGTCGGCATGACCAGACCGGTCATCGGTCTCTCCTCCTGCTATGGCGCATGTCCTGGCCACCTATTTTCAAGATCACACGCTACTGGTAAAAACCTTTTACCAGTGATTTTTCCTGCCTGCAAACACGACAAAGGTGGCAGACGAGGCAAGAGGAACGCGTCGATGGCGGTCGCGTCAATCTGCCGCTTGGCTGGGTTGCAGGCGACGGCTCTTTTTCACATCCCCCTCTGTCCTGCCGGACATCTCCCCCTCAAGGGCCCTCAAGGGGGGAGATCAGCTGTCGTCGGCTTTTTGCCGAACCTGCGAGAGCCGGCGCCCTACTCGCCCGCCGGCGGGGTCTTGGCACCGTCGTGATGCGAGCGGCGGATGCGCCGGACGACCCACCAGACCAGCAGGATGGCAAACGGGACGGCAGCCGCCGTGACCAGTTCGGGCTTGATCGCCGGGCCGAACAGCGACGTTCCCTTGGCGAGATAGCCGACAAGGCCAACCACGTAATAGGAGATTGCGGCAACTGACAGGCCCTCGACCGTCTGTTGCAGGCGCAGTTGCAGGCGGGCGCGATTGTTCATCGAGGCGAGCAAGTCGCGGTTCTGGCGTTCGACCTCGACGTCGACCCAGGTGCGCAGCAGCTGGGTCGCTCGCGTCAGTTTGCGCGACAGATTGGCCTGGCGCTCCTCGACCGAGCGGCAGGTGCGCATGGCGGGCGCAACGCGGCGCTGCAGGAAGCCAAGCCACGTCTCGTAGCCCGGCACCGCCTCTTCCGCGAGCGCCAGGAGACGCTCCTCGACAATGCCGCTATAGGCGCGGCTTGCACCGAAGCGGTAAAGGCTGGCAGCGGCATCGGCCTCAAGCTCGGCCGCAAGCTCGGTGAGATCGGCAAGCAGCTCCTCGCTGTCGCGCGTTTCGGCTGCCTTCATCTCGCGCGTGATCTCGGCCAGGCGATCCTCGATGCGACGCACGCGCACCGACAAGGATTGCGCCAAGGGCAGGCCGAGCATGGCCAGCGTGCGATAGGTCTCGATGTCGATCAGGCGTTGCGAGAGCGCGCCGATGCGCGAAGGCGACATGCCGCGATCCAGCACCAGGATGCGGGTAAGTCCATCGCCGTCCTGGTGGAAATCGGTGGCGATACCCGCCTTGCCGTTCTCGACCAGCGAATAGGACAGGCTCGCCGGATCGAAAGTGGCGATCAGCTTTTCATTTTCATGCGTCCATTTGCGGATTTCGAGCCTGATGCCGGAAATGACGGTGCCGGGCGGGGAAAAGCCATGGCCGAAAGGCGAATCGGCGGCCTTGGCCGAGCCATTTTCGAGCGGGCCTTCCCAAAGATAGGTCGAAAACTCGGTGTGGCGCTCCCAGCGCAGCGCGCCCTGCCCCCATTTCATGGCGTGGTGGCGGGCCTGCCGCTCGGGCGCCGCAATGCCGAGCCGGCGCGACAATTCGGCAAGCACGGCATGATCGACGCTGGAGCCGCCCTCGGTCATGAAGGCAAGCTGGACCAGCATGCGCGGCGCCTCGATCGGCGGACGGGGCCGCGCATGCAC
>JBARWP010000586.1:0-4276 GCA_049646905.1 Pseudaminobacter sp.
GCATCATTCCGCTCGCGGAAGCTGCCACGCTCGGCGAAAGCAGCAGCAGCATGTTCACGATCTTCGGCTTTGCGCTGGTCATCGTGCTTCTGGTGCTTGCCGCACAGTTTGAGAGCTTCGTCAGCGCCATCATTATCATGGCGACCGTGCCGCTCGGCCTGGCCTGTGCGGTGTTCGCGCTGCTGATGACGGGAACCAGCCTCAACGCCTATAGCCAGATCGGGCTCGTCATGCTGGTCGGCATCATGGCCAAGAACGGCATCCTGATCGTCGAATTCGCCAACCAGTTGCGCGATCGCGGCATGGAGGTGCGCCAGGCTATCGAGGAGGCGGCCAATATCCGCCTGCGCCCGGTGGTCATGACCATGATCTGTACCGTGCTCGGCGGCATGCCGCTGGTGCTGGCCTCGGGCGCCGGTGCGGAAGCGCGCATTGCGCTCGGCTGGGTCATCGTCGGCGGCCTCGGCCTTGCCACCGTATCCACGCTATTCCTGACGCCGGTAGCCTATCTGCTGCTCGGCCGTTTCATCACGCCAAAGGTGGAGGAGCAGACGCGGCTGAAGCGCGAACTGGAAGAAGCCGCCTACACCAATGTCGAGCCGGCGGAATAGGCCGGCTCTTCGACTTCCCCTGAGTGGCCATTGTGCCGATGACATTGCCGCCGCGAAATTGTATCAGTTGCGCGCGAAGGCCGATTCCTCCCAGCGGCCGGCAATTCGGCGAGGCATTTTTTCAGTGAAACCGATTACGATCGACCAGTTGCTTTCCGGCGTTGGCACCGAAGTGGCGGTATCGCCATGGCGTATGGTCACGCAGACAATGATCGACCAGTTCGCCGACGCCACCGACGATCATCAGTTCATCCATTGCGATCCGGAGCGGGCGGCGCGCGAAACCGCCTTCGGCGGCACCATCGCCCATGGATTCCTGACGCTGTCGCTACTGTCGGCCATGACCTTCGAATCGATCCCGCCGCTGGAAGGTGCCAGCATGGGCATCAATTCGGGCTTCGAGAACCTGAAATTCGTGGCGCCGGTCAAGACCGGCTCGCGCATCCGTACCCGGTTCTTCCTGTTCGATGTGAAGGTGCGGCCCTCGGGCTGGATCGAGGTGCGCCACGACGTCACCATCGAAATCGAGAACTCGAAAAAGCCGGCCCTGACCGCACGCTGGCTCACGCTCTCCTTCGTCGAGCCCGACAGGTCGGAGTGAGTCCGATCAGGCGGCGTCGTCCATCGCCGCCTTGGTCAGGAACGTCAGCACATAGTCGGAGAAGGACCGCCAGCACTCGACGCGGAAAGTGTCTTCCTGCGTGCGCAGAAGCACGATCTCGACCTTGCCGAGCACGGTGCGCGAGGCGGCGCCCACCGGGAATGCGGCAAGCGACAGGTCCTGTGGGCAGCCGGCATTGATCGTATCGGCTGCTGCCGGACCGCTGACGGCAATGGCGATGTTGCGGTGGGAAATGCTGACCGCGGAATGAAGCGCCTTCACGCCGGCGCAATCGGCGAGCGGATCGCCACCGGCCTCGTCGATGACCAGCCATTCGTCCGGTCCGAGCCAGAGTGCCGTGCGTCCCGCCTTGGTGGCCGAGCTTTTCGGCGCTTTCGGTAGGCTTACGCCAAGCGCCCGCGACAGTGCCGCAATCGAAGCCTCGGGAGCGCGCAATGAAATGCGCTCTGCAGGCGACAGCACCGTAAGCCTGGCGCCGGCCGTGGTTACCTCGCGCCCCGCCAGCGCGGGCCGTCGCTCGACGGAGGCCACGGCTTGCGCGGGAGCCGATTTCCTTGCAGCAGCCTTAGCCATTGAGGCGTTCCCCCTTCTCGTCGAAGGACACGGTACTTGTCACTTCCACTTCGATGGTGTTGTCAGGCATCGGCACATGGAGAGTTTCGCCCATGCGTGCGCGCCCATCCGTCACCAGCGCCAGCGCGATCGAGCGGCCGCAATTTTCGGACCAATAACTCGACGTCACATGGCCGATCATCTTCATCGGGATCGGCTGCTTCGGATTGGCGACGATCTGCGCACCTTCCTCCAACACGATCTTCGGATCCCTGGTCTTGAGACCGACAAGCTGCTTGCGGCCGTCCGCCACCAGATCCGGGCGGGTCAGACCGCGAATGCCGACGAAGTCGGTCTTCTTCTTGCCGATTGCCCAATCGAGCCCGGCATCAGCCGGTGTCACCGTGCCGTCGGTGTCCTGCCCGACGATGATGTAGCCTTTTTCGGCACGCAGTACGTGCATGGCTTCGGTGCCATAGGCGCAGGCGCCCTGCTTCTGGCCTTCGGCCCACAGCGCTTCCCAGACCGCCCGACCATAATCGGCTGGCACATTGACCTCGAAGCCGCGGTCGCCGGTGAACGACATGCGGAACAGCCTTGTCGGCACGCCGCAGATCCTGCCCTCGCGCACCGACATATGCGGCATGGCCTCGTCGGACAGATCGATGCCTTCGACCAGCGGGGCAATGATGTCCCGTGATCTGGGGCCCTGGACGGCAATCACCGCCCATTGCTCGGAAATCGAGGTCAGCCAGACATTGAGATGTAGGAACTCGGTCTGGAGGTAGTCCTCCATGTGGTTCATGACACGGGCTGCACCACCCGTCGTGGTGGTGACGTGGAAGCGGTCGGGCGCAAGCCTGCCCACTACGCCGTCATCGTAGATGAAGCCGTCCTCGCGCAGCATGACGCCGTAGCGGCAGCGGCCGACATCGAGCTTCTGCCAGGGATTGGTGTAGAGCAGTTCCATGAAGGTTGCGGCGTCGGGACCGACCACCTCGATCTTGCCTAGCGTCGAGGCGTCGAACAGGCCGGCGGACTGGCGCACGGTGCGGCACTCGCGGTTGACCGCGGCGTGCATGTCCTCGCCTGCCTTGGGGAAATACCAGGCGCGCTTCCATTGGCCGACATCCTCGAACACCGCGCCATGCGCTTCGGCCCAGCCATGCATCGCCGTCTTGCGGGTCGGGTCGAACAGCGCGCCTCGCGCATGGCCGACAATGGCGCCGAAGGTGACGGGCGTATAGGGCGCGCGGAAGGTGGTGAGGCCCACTTCCGGAATGTCCTTGTCCAGCGTATCGGCGGCAATTGCCAGCCCATGCATGTTCGAGGTCTTGCCCTGGTCGGTCGCCATGCCGTTGGTGGTGAAGCGCTTGACGTGCTCGATCGAGCGCATGCCCTCATGCACGGCGAGCCTGATGTCCTTGGCAGTGACGTCGTTCTGGAAGTCGACGAAGGCCTTCACGATCTTGTCCGGCCCGGCACCGGGAGCGGCGCCCAGCATGCCGCGCGACCAGTTTTCGCTTGCCTCGACCTTGGGTTTGGTTGCCTTAGCGGCCTTGCCACCGGCTTCCTTTGCCGCCTTGGCGCCGGCCGCATAAGCCTCATCGACGCTGGTCGCAAGCCCATCGGTGCCGTTGCAGGCGCCGACCGAAATGCAGTCTTGCACATAGGTGCCCGGCAGGAAGCGCTTGGTCTCCTCATCGAAGGCGACCTTGCCGCGCGATTGCGAGAACAGATGCACGGAGGGCGTCCAGCCAGCCGACATCAACAGCGCATCGACGGCAATCTTGCGCTCGCCGCCGCCATTCTTGGGCTGCACGGTCATGGAGGAAATCCGCAGGCGTCCGCCAGTACGGATCACGGCGCGGCCGTGATTTATCTCGATGCCGAGCGCACGCGCCTCTTCGACCAGCGGGCCGGAAGGGTTGTCGCGCAGATCGACGATTGCCGCGATGCCTACGTCGGCCTTCTTCAGGTCGATGGCGGCCGCATAGGCGCTGTCATTGGCGGTATAGATGCCGACTTGTCTGCCCACAGCCACGCCATAGTGGTTGAGATAGGCGCGTGCGGCCGAGGCAAGCATAATGCCCGGCCGATCGTTGTCGGCAAACACCATGTGCCGCTCGATGGCTCCGGCGGCAAGAATGACCCGCTTGGCCCGCACCTGCCAAAGGCGTTCGCGCGGCGCGCTGGCCTCTGGATTGGCGAGGTGATCGGTGAGGCGTTCGGTGAGGCCGACGAAATTCTGCGCGTAGTAGCCGAAGGCAGTCGTGCGCGGCAGAAGCCGCACATTGTCCATCGCCGCCAGCCTGGCGATGGATTCCTGTGCCCAGGACCAGCCGTCGCTGCCGTCGATCGTCGCGCCGGCTTCGAAACGCAGCGCACCGCCGAATTCGGCCTGCTCGTCGCACAGGATCACGCGCACGCCGGTCTCGGCAGCCGCGAGTGCCGCGGCGATGCCTGCAGCGCCACCCCCCAGCACCAGCAC
>JBARWP010000587.1:0-13353 GCA_049646905.1 Pseudaminobacter sp.
GTCCTACTGGCACAACGGCCGCCCGGCAAGCAGCTTGCGGGGCTATGGGAGTTTCCTGGTGGAAAGGTCGAGCCGGGCGAGACGCCCGAAGAGACCCTGGTGCGCGAGTTGCTGGAGGAAGTCAGCATCGAGACGAAGACGGCCTGCTTGGCGCCGCTGACCTTCGCCAGCCACAGCTATGACGATTTCCATCTGCTGATGCCGCTCTATGTCTGCCGGCGCTTCTGGGGCACGGCGCAGCCGCGCGAGGGCCAGGTGCTGAAATGGGTGCGCCCGCTCAAGATGCGCGACTATCCGATGCCGCCTGCCGATGCGCCGCTGATACCGTTCCTGATCGATCTGCTCTGAGCCCGGCCATGGCATTTTTAGGATGACGCCGCACAAATACGGCAAAACAATCAGATGGGCGGGAACCCGGGCGCCCGTCGTTCTAGCGTTAATTAATCCTTTATCGTGTCGTGAAAAATTGATCCGACCGATGGCTTGGGCGTGATTGGGGCGGGCGATGAATCCGGAAGAGCAGTGGAACCTTGTGCGCGGCGCACGCGCCACGCGTCTTGGAAGCGCGGGCATGGGTGCCTTGCGCATTACGCTTTTGTTCGGCTCCGCCGTGGTTGCGTTCGCGCTGCTGGCAACGCCGATCCTGGACATGCGTACGCGCCAGTATGCGGGCGGCGTGGCCGGACTGGATATGACGAGCACCGGCTCGATACAGCGGGGCGAGGCCTATACGATCCGCCGCAGCGTGCTTCAGCCCACGCCGGATGCGGTCTGCATCATCCGCGCAAACGGCGATCGTAGTGGAGAATGCTGAGGAGCGGTTCAACCGACTGTTAAGCCTGCTGCATTAACCTTTCTTAATGGGTTCGCGTTAGGGTGCTCGAAAAGGGGCAGACACCATGCGAACGCGATTCCGGCAATTTGCGAGCGATGAACGTGGCACGACCGCGATCGAATATGCACTGGTCGCAGTTCTGATCTCCGTGGCAATTGTCGGCGGTGTCGGCAGATTTGCGGATGCGCTCGAGTTCCTTTTCAGCGATAGCGGCAGCCAGATCGTCCAGGCGCTGAATCCCGGGAGCTAAAGTCAAATCCGGTTTTCGGAAAAATCCGATGCCCAAACAAGGTTTCAGAGTGCCTGGAAGGGGTGCGCTCGCGGATCAGCGATCTTTCTGCTCGCCGAGGACTTTCGCCAGCGAAACTTGTGCCGACCCCGGCTTCAGCGGCTTTTGCTGGGAGGCGTCGGGCGCCCAGCCCAGCAGCCAGACAATCGAGAATGTGGCCCTGACGCGCCCATCCTCGTCGGAAAAGCGCTCGGCGTAGATTTCGGCGGCGCGCTGGAACAGCTTGCGCGTTGCTGGCCGGCGTGAGCGGTCGGCAAGCGCGTTCGTCGCGCCCATGGCGCGCAGATCGGCCATCAGGTTGAACAAGGTGTCGTAGCGCACCGTCACCGTCTCGACATCGGCGACGGGCAGGGCAAAGCCGGAGCGCTGAAGGAGGGCGCCGGCGTCCCGAACATCGGTAAACGGAATGACGCGCGGGCTGGCACCGCCGTATAGTTCGGTTTCGGCCGCAAGCAGGCTCTCGCGCAGTTCCGAAAGCGTGCCGGCGCCTGGCATCGCTCCCATGAAGAGGCCGTCCGGTTTCAAGGCCCGCCGGATCTGGACCAGCATGCCCGGTATGTCGTTGGCCTCGTGGAGCGTCAGCAGCGACACCGCCAGGTCGATGCTCTCCGGCTCCAGCGGCAGGGTTTCCGCTTCCGCCACAATGCCGGGTGCGCCTGCCAGAAAGGCCTCGTCGGCCTCGATGCGCCGCACTTTCTGCGCCCGCCCGCTGGCCAGAACCGCCTCGCTGGCCGCAGGGGTCATGGAAAAAACGCTGACCGCATTCTTGAACTGCCGTTCGATCCCGGCCAGCCTCTCCGAAAGCTCACCTGCCGCGCGTTCGAGCAGGAAATCCCTGCCGGGAACAGCTTGTGCGAGTGCCCGAAGCTTGCGTTCGATCAACAGGCCGGTGTCAAAAAGAGGTTGCAAATGCCTGGTCCTTGATATGGGCGAGCGCTCAGATCTATGGTTGCGCCATCGCCGGGGGACTTCGTGGCCGATCCGCTGCCGCAATTCAAGGGCTTTGCCGCTCATTCGCTGCAATGGGCCGGCCGGATGTTGTTTCCGCCGGTCTGTGCCGGCTGCCGCCGCCATGTTTCGCAGCCCGGTGCGCTCTGCGCCTCCTGCTGGCCGCAACTGCGCTTCCTGGAAAAGCCGTGGTGCGAGGTCATGGGCACGCCCTTCAGCCATGACATGGGCGCCGGCTTCCTCTCGGCGGAGGCCATCGCCAATCCGCCACCATTCGAGCGGTCGCGGGCGGCGGTGTCCTATACGGGCGTGGCCAGGCCGATGGTGCAGGGGCTGAAATATGGTGACCGGACCGATCTGGCGCCATGGATGGCGCGCTGGATGCTGCGTGCCGGGGCCGAACTGATCGCCGATGCCGACGTCGTCGTGCCGGTGCCGCTGCATTGGCGCCGCTTTCTTTCCCGCCGCTTCAACCAGTCGGCCGAGCTTGCGCGGGCGATCTGCGCGTTGTCCGGCCTGCGGTTTGCCCCCTCGGCGGTCGTTCGCATGAAGAAGACGCGCCAGCAGGTCGGGCTGCCGCGCCGCGAACGCGAGGACAATGTGCGTGCGGCCTTCCGCGTGCCACCGGAACGTGACATCGAAATTCGCGGGCGGCGCATATTGGTGGTGGACGATGTCTACACCACCGGTGCAACCGTCTCGGCCGTTGCCAGGGCCTTGAAGAAAAGCGGTGCGGGTGCTGTCGACGTGCTGACCTTCGCGCGCGTGCTGCCGGGGGACTTCCGGCCCGATGAGGCAGGCCCTATATAGGCTTCATGACACCGGAACTGAACCATGGTTGATGTGACGATCTATACCCGTGCGATGTGCGGCTATTGCGCTGCAGCCAAGCGGCTGCTCGATCGCAAGGGTGTTTCCTATACCGAACATGACGCGTCGTTTTCGCCGGAACTGCGGCAGGAGATGGTCGCGCGCGCCAATGGCGGCTATACATTCCCCCAGATTTTCATCGGCGACGTCCATGTCGGTGGCTGCGACGACTTGCACGAACTCGATGCGCGCGGCCGTCTCGATACGCTGCTCGCCACCGGCAAGCTTTCTTGAGGATATGTGACCATGGGTGTGTTCAAGGCTGCCGCGATCCAGATGCGCTCGGGCACCGAGCTGCAAAGGAACGTCGCCGATTTCGAGGCGCTGGTCCGCGAGGCTGCCGGACAGGGGGCGGTCTATGTCCAGAGCCCTGAAATGACAGGCGCCATCATCCGCGACAAGGACGCGCGCCGTGCCTCCTTCACCACTGAGGATCGCGACATGGTGGTTGCGGCAGGTGCGAGGCTTGCGCGCGAGCTTGGCATTTTCCTGCATGTGGGCTCAACCGCAATCGTGCGGGCCGACGGCAAGATCGCCAATCGGGCGCTGCTGTTCGGGCCCGATGGCGCCCCCGTCGCTACCTATGACAAGATCCACATGTTCGATGTCGATCTGGACAATGGCGAAAGCTGGCGCGAATCGAATGCCTATGAGCCCGGTACGCAGGCGGTCGTCGCCGATCTGCCCTTCGCGCGGCTGGGCTTTGCCATCTGCTACGATCTGCGTTTCCCGCAGCTTTTCCGGGCCGAGGCGCTTGCGGGTGCCGACGTGCTGACGGTGCCGGCCGCCTTTACCCGGCAGACCGGGCAGGCGCATTGGCATGTGCTGCTGCGCGCCCGCGCGATAGAAAACGGCGCCTATGTCATCGCTGCGGCGCAAGGCGGATTGCATGAGGACGGCCGGGAGACGTTCGGCCATTCGCTGATCGTCGACCCCTGGGGCCGGATCGTCGCGGAAGCCGCGCATGACGAACCCGGCGTCATCATTGCCGAGATCGATACCGCGGAGTGCGCGGCGGCGCGCGGGAAAATCCCCAGCCTGAAGAATGCCCGCGAGTTCTCCACGAGCGAGGCGAAGGGTGCCGACATCCTGCTGAGAGGCGCGGCGTCGTGATCCATTTTTCGCTGATCTGCGAACAGTCGCACGAATTCGAGGGTTGGTTCCGCAACAATGAGGATTTCGACGCCCAGCGAAAGCGCCGGCTCGTCCAGTGCCCGGCCTGCGGGTCGCATGAGGTGGAAAAGGCGTTGATGGCGCCTTCCGTCTCCACCGGCCGCAAGCGCGAGAAGGTGGCGCTCGCCATGAACGAGCAGCAGCGGGCGGCGATGGCGCAGATCAAGGCACTGACGGCAAAAATCCGCGAGAATGCCGACTATGTCGGCGACAAATTCGCGGAGGAAGCCCGCAAGATCCATTTCGGCGAGACCGACCCTCGTGGCATCTATGGCGAGGCCACGCCCGAGGAGGCCAAGGGCCTGGCGGAAGACGGTGTCACCTTCATGCCGATACCGGTATTGCCTGACGACCAGAACTGAGCAGCGCTTGTGGGGGGCTTGGGGGCAAAGCTGAAATCGCGGGCCATGGGTTTCCACGGCAGATGACGCGGCTATGGAATTCCGCGCCGGGTCTGCTGCTGATCACCGGTGCCCTGCTTGGGCTCGCCCTGCCTTTCGGCAAGATCGCCGTGGCCTCAGGCATTTCGCCGGCACTCTGGGCCTTCGTCATCTCGTTCGGGGCCGGCAGCGCCCTTTTCGGCGCGCTCCTGTCACGCCGGAGCGGTGTCGGCCTCGATGCCGCCACGCTGCGATACTTCGCGATCACGGCGGCGATTTCCTATGCGATTCCCAATCTCCTGCTCTTTGCGGCAATCCCGCATCTGGGGGCCGGCTTCACCGGCATCATGTTCACCCTGTCGCCGCTGCTGACACTCGCAATATCCCTGGCCATGAAACTGCGCCGCCCGGATGCGCTCGGGATTGCCGGCATCGCGGTCGGCTTCGTCGGTGCCGTGATGGTGACGCTGACGCGGGGCGAGGCTAGCCAGCCGGCCGCACCTTTCTGGATCGGGGTCGGGCTGCTCATCCCCGTCAGCCTGGCCTTCGGAAATATCTACCGAACGCTGCACTGGCCAAAGGACAGCGGCCCGATCCAGCTTGCGGCCGGCAGCCATCTCGCCGCCGCGGCCATGCTGCTTGCCGTCGCTTCAGTGATGCCGGAGGGCGTTTCGTTCTCGTCGCTTGCCGCAGCACCCGCGCTGGTGGCCGCGCAGGTGGTGGCCTCGACGACCATGTTCGCCTTCTTTTTCCGGCTGCAGGCGGTTGGCGGTCCGGTCTACCACAGCCAGATCGGCTATGTTGCCGCCGCCCTCGGGCTTTTTGCCGGAACGGTGTTCCTGGGCGAAAGCTACCGGCTAGCGACATGGCTGGGCGCGCTCGTCATTTCCGTTGGCCTTGCCATGACTACGAAAGCCCAACTGCGCGGCGGCTGAAATCCGGCCTGCGCTGCGGCAGGCCCTCTACGTGGCCTGCTTTTGCGCCAGCACCATGTAGTTGACGTCCATGTCCTTCGAGCGCTGCCAGCGGTCGGCGAGCAGATTGTAGACGACGCCGGTGCGATCCGCGATCGACATCCCTGCCTTGGAGAGCGCCTCCTCCAACTCTTCCGGCCGCACCAGCTTGCCATATTGATGGGTGCCGCGCGGCAGCCAGCGCAACAGATATTCGGCCCCGACGATCGCCAGTCCCAGTGCCTTCAGGGTCCGGTTGATGGTGGCGACGAACATGATACCGTCCGTCTTCACCATCTCCGCGCATTTGGAGACGAACAGGTCGATGTCTGAGACATGTTCGACCACTTCCATGTTGAGCACGACATCGAATTTCTCCCCTGCCTCGGCCAGTGCCTCGGCAGTCGTGGCGCGATAGTCCACGCTCACGCCGGCCTCGGCGGCGTGGAGCTTGGCGACCTCGATATTGGTTTCGGACGCATCGGCTCCCACGACTTCGGCGCCCAGGCGTGCCATGGGCTCGCAAAGCAGCCCGCCGCCACAGCCGATATCGAGGATGCGCAGCCCTTCGAACGGTTTCGCGGCATGGGAATCGCGACCGAAACGTGCTGCAATCTGGTCGCGCACATAGGCCAGGCGCACCGGATTGAATTTGTGCAGCGGCCGGAACTTCCCGTTCGGGTCCCACCACTCGGCGGCAAGTGCGGAAAAGCGTTCCACCTCCGCGGCATCGATCGTCGATCGTTGTGGCTCAGCCATGCATGGTCTCCCTTCGAGGCTGAAGCGACGGCTTGACACGGAATCGCTTCGCCGACCTTATCTTATTGTTTTTGCATCATATTCATCCGAAAATCACCTGGTGCTTCCCGGACGCGGTGCATTAGGAAGTCGGGTGAAGGCTTAGGAATGTCAAGGCAACAATTTTTTCGCCCCTGTGGCCGGCCGGCGCGAATGCCGTCGTCTTCGTGCATGTTGCCGCCTCTCCCGGTGCTTCCTCACGGTGCTGATGAGAACTGCAGATGCGCATATATCGCGTCGCGGGAGTGGTCCGGTTCACGCTCGAAATAGCGCTTTACCTGCTGCCTTGCGGAACCAAGGGGTTTTGGATATTGAAGCCGCAACTTCACGCCGCTCATCCGGCGTGTCCGTTGGGTTTCCGGCGGCCTCGACAGCTCCGGGCATATCAAAAGGCATCGTATTTCCATGGCGCGTATCGTGATGAAATTCGGCGGGACTTCAGTCGCCGACATCAGCCGCATTCGCAATGTGGCGCGCCATGTCAAACGCGAGGTCGATGCCGGGCATGAGGTCGCGGTGGTCGTTTCGGCCATGGCGGGCAAGACCAACGAGCTGGTGGCCTGGACCCGCGAAGCCTCGCCGATGCATGATGCGCGCGAATATGATGCCGTGGTGGCCTCGGGCGAGCAGGTGACGGCCGGCCTGCTGGCGATATGCCTGCAGAATATGGGCGTGCATGCGCGGTCGTGGCTGGGCTGGCAGATCCCGATCCGGACCGACAATGCCCATGGGGCGGCCCGCATCACCGATATCGACGGGTCGTTCCTGATCAAGCGCTTTGCCGAAGGGCAGGTGGCGGTGGTCGCCGGCTTCCAGGGCCTCGGCCCCGACAATCGCATCGCGACGCTGGGGCGCGGCGGCTCCGATACCAGTGCGGTGGCGATTGCCGCGGCGGTCAAGGCCGATCGTTGCGACATCTACACCGATGTCGACGGTGTCTACACGACCGACCCGCGCATCGAGCCGAAAGCCCGGCGGCTTGCCAAGATTTCCTTCGAGGAAATGCTTGAAATGGCCTCGCTCGGTGCCAAAGTGCTGCAGGTGCGCTCGGTCGAACTGGCTATGGTGCATCAGGTCCGCACCTTTGTGAGATCTTCATTCGAAGATCCGGATGCACCGGGGATGGCGGATTTTCTCAACCCGCCCGGAACGCTTATTTGCGACGAGGATGAAATCGTGGAACAGCAGGTCGTAACCGGAATCGCCTACGCCAAGGACGAGGCCCAGATTTCACTTCGCCGTGTCGCCGACAGGCCGGGCGTTGCCGCCGGCATTTTCGGGCCGCTCGCCGAGGCCGGCATCAATGTCGACATGATCGTGCAGAACATCTCCGAAGACGGATCGCGCACCGACATGACCTTCACGGTGCCCTCCGGCGATGTGGAAAAGGCGCTGGCGGTGCTGGAAAAGACCCGGCCGACCATCGGCTTCGATGCGGTCCAGCACGACCAGGGCATGTCGAAAGTTTCCGTGATCGGCATCGGCATGCGCAGTCATACCGGCGTGGCGGCGACTGCTTTCAAGGCACTTGCCGAAAAAGGCATCAATATCCGCGCCATCACCACATCGGAGATCAAGATTTCCATTTTGATCGATGGTCCCTATACAGAACTTGCTGTTCGGACTTTGCATTCCGTTTATGGTCTGGATAAGCAGTAGAGAGACGAATCTGTTCGGTCTCGGATTGTCCGGCGTAAGGCCAGGCCTACGTCGATCGACGATAGTTGGAGACACCACCTGATGCGGGATACGGCCAGCGGTCCACGCGTTCTCCTGAAACGGCTCCGTGAGCTGATGGCGGAGGCGCTTGAGCCGCAGGATCGGCTCGACCGCATCGTGCGCGACATCGCCTCCAACATGGTCGCGGAAGTCTGCTCGCTCTATGTCCTGCGTGCGGATTCGGTCCTGGAACTCTACGCCACCGAGGGCCTGAACCCCAATGCGGTCCATCTGGCGCAGTTGCGGCTCGGGCAAGGCCTGGTCGGCACGATTGCGGCCAGCGCGCGCGCCCTGAACCTGCCGAATGCGCAGGAGCATCCCGCCTTCGCCTATCTGCCCGAAACCGGCGAGGAGATTTACAGCTCCTTCCTCGGTGTTCCGGTGCTGCGGGCGGGGCGGACCCTTGGCGTGCTGGTCGTCCAGAACAGGACCAAGCGCCACTATCGTGAGGACGAGGTCGAGGCACTCGAAACCACCGCTATGGTGATCGCCGAAATGATCGCTGCGGGCGATCTCGCCAGGCTGACGCGCCATGACGGCCTTGAACTCGACCTGCGCCGGCCGGTGAGCTTCAAGGGCCTTTCCTTCAACGAAGGCATCGGGCTCGGCCATGTCGTGCTGCATGAGCCGCGCATCGTCGTCACCAACCTGTTCAACGAAGACAGCGAGCAGGAGATGCGCCGTCTCGAAGCGGCGCTCGGCTCCTTGCGGCTGTCGATCGATGACATGCTCTCGCGCCGCGACGTCGCCTTCGAGGGCGAACACCGGGAAGTGCTCGAAGCCTACCGCATGTTCGCCAATGATCGCGGCTGGGTGCGCCGGCTGGGCGAGGCCATCCGCAACGGCCTGACCGCCGAGGCAGCCGTGGAAAAGGTCCAGAGCGACATGCGTGCGCGCATGTTGCACATGACCGACCCTTATCTGCGCGAGCGGATGAGCGATTTCGACGATCTTGCCAACCGGCTGCTGCGCCAGCTGATGGGGCGGGCGCCCAACGACGTGGCGGCCTCGCTGCCCAAGGATGCAATCGTGGTCGCCCGCTCGATGGGCGCTGCCGAGCTACTGGACTATCCGCGCGAGAAGCTGCGCGGCCTGGTGCTGGAAGACGGCGCGGCCACCAGCCATGTCGTCATCGTGGCGCGTGCCGTGGGCATTCCCGTGGCAGGGCAGATGAAGGGCGCCGTCTCCATGTCGGAGAATGGCGATGCGATCATCGTCGATGGCGACGAGGGCGTCATCCATCTGCGCCCGCAGCCGGATATCGAAGCGGCGTATGCCGAGAAGGTCCGTTTCCGGGCACGCCGGCAGGAACTTTACCGCGAATTGCGCAACAAGCCGTCCAAGACCAAGGACGGCGTGCATGTCGACCTGCTGATGAATGCCGGGCTGGCGGTCGATCTGCCGCAACTGGCCGAGGCGGGTGCGGCCGGTATCGGCCTGTTCCGGACCGAACTGCAATTCATGGTCGCCTCGACCTTCCCGCGTGCCGAGGCGCAGGAGCGGCTCTATCGCGACGTGCTCGATGCCGCCCAGGGCAAGCCGGTGACATTCCGCACCATCGATATTGGCGGCGACAAGGTGCTGCCCTATTTCAAGGGCTCGCTGCACGAGGAGAACCCGGCGCTCGGCTGGCGTGCCATCCGCCTGACGCTGGATCGCCCGGGCTTGCTTAGGTCGCAGATCCGCGCATTGCTGAAGGCGGCAGGCGGGCGGGAATTGAAGGTCATGCTGCCCATGGTGACCGAGCTTGGCGAGATCGCCAGGGCGCGTGAGATCATCGACCGCGAGGTCCGGCACCTGTCGCGCTTTGCCCATCATCTGCCCACCAGCCTGAAGCTGGGCGCCATGATCGAGGTTCCCTCGCTGCTGTGGCAGCTGGACGAGTTGATGCAGGCGGTGGATTTCGTTTCGGTGGGCTCGAACGATCTGTTCCAGTTCGTCATGGCGACGGACCGGGGCAATACGCAGCTTGCGGATCGCTTCGACCCGCTGTCGGTTCCGTTCCTGCGCGTGCTGAAGCAGATCGCCGATGCCGGAAGACGCAACCACACGCCGGTGACGTTGTGCGGCGAGATGGCCGGACGGCCGATTTCCGCCATGGTGCTGGCCGGCCTCGGCTATCGCTCGATCTCGATGTCGCCGGCCTCGATCGGCCCGGTCAAGGCGATGCTGGTGGAGCTGCGGGTCGGCGAGTTGAAAGCGTTCCTGGACGACAATCTTTCCAGCCACGCCGTGGATTTGCCGATGCGGGCACTGCTGCAGGCCTTTGCGGACGACCGCTCCATTCCCCTTTGACGTTGTAATATGATCAGCTTGCCCCGCGACCGTATGGACCAGGTAGTCAAACGCTTCGATTTGCTCGAAGCGCAGATGGCGGCCGGGCCCGATCCCGATGCCTATGTGAAGATGGCGTCGGAATATGCCGATATCCAGGAAATGGTGGCCAAGATCAGGGAGTTGCGGGCCCAGGAACGCGAGCTTGCCGACCTCCAGGCCATGCTTGCCGACAAGAGCACCGACCGCGAGATGCGGGACCTTGCCGAGGGCGAACTGCCGGAGGTGGAAGAGCGCATCGAGGCGTTGCAGAAGGACATCCAGATCCTGCTGCTGCCCAAGGATGCCGCGGACGACAAGAATGCGATCCTGGAAATTCGTGCCGGCACCGGCGGCGACGAAGCCGCGCTTTTCGCCGGCGACCTGTTTCGCATGTATGAGCGCTATGCGTCCGAGCAGGGCTGGCGGTTCGAAGTCGTCTCGGCGAGCGAAGGCGATGCGGGCGGCTTCAAGGAGATCATCGCGACGGTTTCGGGCAAGGGTGTCTTTGCCAAGCTGAAATTCGAGTCCGGCGTGCACCGCGTCCAGCGCGTGCCGGAGACCGAGGCGAGCGGGCGCATCCATACGTCGGCTGCGACGGTGGCGGTGCTGCCGGAAGCAGAAGAGGTCGATATCGAGATCAGGCCGGAAGACATCCGCATCGACACGATGCGTGCCTCGGGTGCCGGCGGACAGCACGTCAACACCACCGATTCGGCGGTGCGCATCACCCATATTCCCAGTGGCATCGTGGTGGTGCAGGCGGAAAAATCGCAGCATCAGAACCGCGCGCGGGCCATGCAGATCCTGCGGGCGCGGTTGTTCGACATGGAACGGTCGAAAGCCGCCGACGAGCGGTCGGAATCGCGCCGGTCGCAGGTCGGCTCCGGTGACCGCTCGGAACGCATCCGCACGTATAATTTCCCGCAAGGGCGGGTCACCGACCATCGCATCAGCCTGACGCTCTACAAGCTCGACCGGGTGATGATGGGCGAGCTGGACGAGATCATCTCGGCGCTGATCTCCGACCATCAATCCAGGCTGCTGGCCGATCTTGGCGTGGATGGCTGACAGGCAAGACACCCTTGGCGGCATGCTGCGGCAGGCGAAGGAGCGGCTGGCGGCGCAAGGGGTCGACGACCCCGCACTGGATGCGCGGCTCATCGTCGAGCATTTTTCGGGCACGAGCCGCGCCGATGCCATCGCCAGGCCCGGACGGGTGCTGGATGCATCTGTCGCGAAGGCGATAGAGGCAGCGATCTCGCGGCGGGAGACGGGAGAGCCGGTCTATCGCATTCTGGGCTTTCGCGAATTCTACGGTCTCAAGCTCGAACTGTCGCCCGATACGCTGGAGCCGCGGCCGGATACGGAAACGCTGGTCGATATGGTGTTGCCATTCGTTCGCGCCGTGGCCGAGCGGGAAGGTGTCTGCCGTATCCTCGATCTCGGCACCGGCACCGGGGCGGTTGCGCTCGCGCTGCTCGGCCAGGTCGAAAATTGCGTGGCGGTCGGCACTGACCTGGCTGAAGGCGCGCTTCTCACAGCGCGGCAGAATGCGGTGCGTTTAGGCCTTGGAAGCCGGTTTACGGCACAAAAATCCGACTGGTTTGCAGAAATTTCCGGGCGCTTCCATTTGATTGTGTCGAATCCGCCCTATATAGGCAGCAAGGAGATCGATGAACTGCGGGCCGATGTCCGCGATTTCGATCCGTTGCTTGCCCTTGATGGCGGAGCCGATGGGCTGGATGCCTATCGCAGCATTGCGGCTGGTTCGATGAGCCATTTGGAAGGCGATGGCCGGATAGCCCTGGAAATCGGATACGATCAAAAAAGACTCGTCACGGATATTTTTGCTGCGGCCGGATTCCGGCTTGCCGAGTCCGGCCGCGATCTGGCCGGGAACGACCGCGTTCTGATTTTTCAGCGTTGAATCAAAGTGTTGGCATGGGTGGAAAAATTACTTGGCAACGCCCCGGAATGCCGCTAGGTTCGAAACACCGGATGAGAACGAAGCAGGCAGTGCTGTTACCTATTCGGCTCCCTTAGAAACAGACTGCCTTCTTGCGAAAACGACGCTTTTGCTTCGTGCGGGGATCACCCGGCAAGTGACATGAGACCGGAACAGAATGGCACGTGACGCCAACGCAATCGATGCGGGCGAGCACCGTCGGGACGAACGAAACGGCTGGCCGCTGATGCCCTCCCGTTCGCGTATTTATTCAAATTGAAATGAAGAGAGTCGGATGAGGCCACAACAGCAGAACAGGCGCATGCGCGGCCGCAACAATGGCGGCGGCAATAATAACAACAACCGCAGGGGCCCCAATCCTCTGACGCGCAACTACGAGAGCAACGGCCCCGACGTGAAAATCCGCGGTTCGGCTCAGCAGATTGCCGAGAAATATGCAACTCTGGCCCGCGACGCGCAAAGCGCCGGCGACCGGGTGATGGCGGAGAACTATCTCCAGCACGCAGAACATTACAATCGCATCATCGCAGCCGCCCAGGCGCAGATGCCGATCCAGCAGGTCCAGAACACGCGCGACGATCTCGACGAGGATGTCGATCAGGACCGCGACGAGTTCGAGACCACGAACGGTACGCCCAGCCACGCCAAGCCGAACGGAAATCAGGCTCAGGTGCAGGAATCTGCTCCTGCCCCGACCGCCGATGACGGCTCCGGCCCGCAGCCGGTCATAGAAGGCACGCCAGCGGAAGTGGCATTGAAGGCGGAAACGACGCCGTCTGCCGCCAATTCTGGTCGCGGCCGTGGGCGCCGCCCGGCGCAAAGGCGAGCCACCGAAGAAAACGATGCATCGGCCCCGGCTGAAGAAGCCGCGCCGGCCGTAGAGGCAGACGCGGAGGAACCCGCCGCGGAAGCGAAGGAAGAAAAAGCTGCGGCGCCGCGTCGCAGCCGCCGCCCGCGCCGTGGCGAACGCCGTGATGACGAAACGGCTTCTGCCGCGAGCGGCGAGGAGGCCGGCACTGCTGAAGCCGCTGCGGAAACGCCCGCCGCCGACGCGCAAACGACCGATACGGTGCTGGCAGCGGCAAATAGCTGACCGGATCGATGGT
>JBARWP010000588.1:0-5432 GCA_049646905.1 Pseudaminobacter sp.
ACTCCCGCTCCCACGGGCTGATCACTTCCATGAAGGTCTCGAATTCCGCCCGCTTGATCGCCGCGTAGGTGGTTGCGAAGGATTCGCCCAGCACCTCACGCAGTTCGGCATCCTGCTCGAACAGGTCCACGGCTTCCAGTAGCCCGCGCGGCAGGTCGATCTCATCCTCGTTGGCGGTGGTGCCGACCGGCGCATCGGGCCTGAGCTTGTTCTTCATGCCGATCAGTCCGCAGGCGAGCGATGCCGCGAGCGCCAGATAGGGATTGGCGTCGGATGAGGGGATGCGGTTCTCCAGTCGCCTCGCGGCTGGGTCGGAGCGCGGCACGCGGAAGGCGACGGTGCGGTTGTCGTAACCCCATTTGGTATTGACCGGCGCAGACGCACCCTGCGTCAGCCGTCGGTAGGAATTCACATAGGGCGCGAACATCACCAGAGCATTGGGAACATGGCGCTGCATGCCGCCGATGAAGTTGAAGAAAGTCTCGGTCTCGGTGCCGTCCTCGGCGGAAAATATGTTTCTGCCGGTCTTCTTGTTGATGATCGACTGGTGGATATGCATGGCCGAGCCCGGCTGGCCCTGGATCGGCTTGGCCATGAAGGTGGCATAGGTGTCGTGCTTGAGCGCAGCCTCGCGGATCGTGCGCTTGAACAGGAACACCTGGTCGGCCAGTTCGATCGGATCGCCATGGCGCAGGTTTATTTCCAGTTGTCCTGCACCCTCCTCGTGGATCAGCGTGTCGATCTCCAGCCCCTGGCTTTCGGAGAAGTGATAGATGTCGTCGATCAGCTCGTCGAATTCGTTGACACCGGCGATCGAATAGCCGGCACCGCCGCCGATCGCCCTGCCCGAACGGCCCACCGGCGGGGTCAGCGGATAATCCGGATCGGGGTTCTTGCGCACCAGGTAGAACTCGATTTCCGGCGCCACCACCGGCTTCAGACCAAGCTTGTCATAGGCGGCGATCACGCATTTGAGCACGTTGCGCGGTGTGAACTCGACCGCGCGGCCATCCTGGTGGACAAGGTCGCAGATAACCTGAGCGGTCGGGTCGTCCTCCCAGGGCACGGCCGTCAGCGTCGATAGGTCGGGCATCAGCTTCAGGTCGCCGTCATCCTCCGGATAGGAGAACCCGTTGCCGTCTTCAGGATAGTCGCCCGAGATCGTCATCATGAACACGGCAGAGGGCAGGGCCAGCGACGTGTTGGAGGTGAATTTGCTCGACGGCATCATCTTGCCGCGCGCCACGCCGGCCTGGTCAGGCGTTATGCATTCGATATCCTCGATGCCTCGCCATTCGAGCCAATCGCTGACTTCCTTCCAGTTCTTGACGCCCCGGAGGCTTTTGACGAATGCAGGCGTCCGCGCACGCCTCCCGGCTCTCGAGGGGCGGACTTCCTTCTTTGAGGCAGGCATCAATCACCAGATTTGATTTCGGAATTTCAACTATAGCCGTGTCGCCGGGCGGAAGGGAAGGGGGCGCGAAGCCTGCTTGAACCCCATCCAACATGCCGTTTCATAGGGCGGTGTCGCCCGGCTCAGTGCCTTTGCTCGCGCGCATCCTCCAGCAGGCGCTCGACCACCGGCTGCAATTGCTCGGGCGTGATGGGTTTTGCCACGACGGCGTCGATCGTTGCCGTCGCCGGACAGGTCTTCGCGGCGGCGAGGCTGGTCGAAATCAGGATGACACAGGGCGTGTTGCCGCCGGTCATCCTGCGAAGTGTGCCAAGCTGCGCCATCAACCCCTCGCAATCCTTGTTGCCGGCGCCGCCGTCGAGGATGACGGCTGCTGGGATCAGGTTGCGCAACGTCTTGATAGCTGCCTCGGGCGTTTCGGCCATCGGCTTGAGCCCCGATCGCTCGATGATCTTGGATACGACCACCCTGTTGATCGGTGACTTGCCGACCACAAGCACCCTGTGCAGATCGATTTCAGGCATTGCCGGCCGGGTTTCGTTCGGCCAACCGATATCGCCGCCGCGCGTCGGGTCGAGACGTGACTTGATCATTGCTAGCACACCGCCAGAGGCTCAATTTATGGTTGAGGGCGGCTGAAGATAAGCCCATCGCGGGCGTGGATGTCAAGGGCAAAATCCAGGCAACCGGAGGGCGGAAAAAAGCCAACTTTCCAATATGTTAGTTGATTCTTCCCGTTAAAGAAATATCGCCCGCATGAAAAACATGCGGGCGATATCGTGCTTTGCGATTTTTCGTGTCGGCGGCGTCAGTTGCCGCTGGACTGGGTTACGATCACGGGGATCAGCAGGTCACCCCAATTGCCGTTGCCGCCATGGTGCCTGGCCGAGCGTACCAGTTCGACCGAGACTCCGGCCTCCACCGCCTTCATCACCGATTGATTGAGGCGATGCAGATCGTTGGCCACGATACGGATCACCGCCTGCTGGTCGGCGTTCATCGCTGAAGACTGTTCCTCGGCGCGTTCCTTAACGCGTGTCTTTGGAGGCATATTGGCTTCTCCCACTGTGTTCGTGCCTCGTGTTGGTCGTCGGCCTTATTCGGCGGCCGGACGGAACTGAGCTTGCTCGGTCGATTCCTTCATGGCGGTCGTCGAAGACTGCCCGCCGGTGATGGCCATCGACACGGCGTCGAAGTAACCGGTGCCGACCTCGCGCTGATGCTTGGTGGCCGTATAGCCGTTTGCCTCGGACGCGAATTCGGCCTCCTGCAACTCGGAATAAGCGGCCATCTGCCGATCCTTGTACCCGCGTGCCAGTTCGAACATACCATGGTTCAACTGATGGAAACCGGCAAGTGTGATGAACCGGAACTTGTAGCCCATCGCACCCAGTTCACGCTGGAACTTGGCGATCGTCGCGTCGTCGAGGTTCTTCTTCCAATTGAACGACGGCGAGCAATTATAGGCAAGCAGCTTGCCCGGATGCGCCTTCTGCACGGCCTCGGCAAACTTCCTTGCCTGGCCCAGATCCGGCTTGGAGGTTTCCATCCAGATCAGGTCGCAATGCGGCGCATAGGCGATGGCGCGCGCGATGCAGGGCTCGATGCCGTTCTGGACCTGGTAGAAGCCTTCGGCGGTGCGACCGGCGTCGCGATCCACGAAGGGCTGGTCGCGCTCGTCGATGTCGGAGGTCAAAAGCTTGGCGGCTTCGGCATCTGTACGGGCAACGATCAGCGTGGGCACGCCCATCACGTCAGCGGCAAGCCGGGCTGCATTCAGGTTGCGGATATGCGCCGCGGTCGGGATCAGCACCTTGCCGCCCAAGTGACCGCACTTCTTCTCCGAAGCGAGCTGATCCTCGAAGTGGACGCCGGCCGCACCCGCCTCGATGAATGCCTTCATGATCTCGAAGGCATTGAGCGGGCCGCCGAAGCCGGCTTCCGCATCTGCCACGATCGGCGCGAACCAGGTGTCGACCGACAGGCCCTTGCCTTCCGCCGTCTCGATCTGATCGGCGCGCTGCAGGGTGCGGTTGATGCGCTTGGCAAGCTCCGGCGCGGCATTGGCCGGATAGAGCGACTGGTCAGGATACATGGTCGAAGCCGTGTTGGCATCAGCTGCGACCTGCCAGCCCGACAGGTAGATCGCCTTCAACCCGGCGCGAACCATCTGCATGGCCTGGTTGCCGGAAAGCGCGCCGAGCGCATTGACGAAGTCTTCCTCGTGGATGAGCTTCCACAGCCGGTTAGCACCCATTTCGGCCAGGCTGTACTTGATCTGCACGGAGCCGCGCAGCCGGTTCACATCTTCCGGCGAATAGGGACGCTCGATGCCGTCGAAACGACCTTCCGGTGCGGATGGAACGAGGTTGTAAAAATCGGTCACTGTGATCTCCCTGCAATCATGAGCACTACGCTGCGAGGCAATTTTCAGGTCGCCAACGTATTACCGAATTTACATTGCGCTGCGGTATAGGCGAGGAAAATCAATAATTGCCGTTGAAAATTAAGGAAAATCTGTATTGCGTTTGACATGGGCACGTTGTAAATCTGTAAAATATGTAAAAGGCTCCACCGTGGTGGAGAGGCGGGTTTCGTGTCAAATTTGTGTAAAACAGCCTTTGCCAGGCTAACATCCAGGATTGTGCAATCCGCCCCGGCCCACTCCCTGGGCGATTTGCGCAACTTGCCGAGCGGGCACCGTTCCGGCGTATCCAGGCCGTTCCATGGCTGAGCAGAAGGTATTCGCCGGCCCGCGTATTCGCCGCATCCGCAACGCCAAGGGCCTGACCCAGACAGCAATGGCCGAGGGGCTCGGCATCTCGCCTTCCTATCTCAACCTCATCGAGCGCAATCAGCGCCCGCTCACCGTCCAACTCATTCTCAAGCTTGCCTCGGTCTACAAGGTCGAGCCGGATGAGTTGCAGGGCGAGGCGCGTGGTTCGATCGCCGCCCTCAAGGAAGTGTTCGGCGACCCGCTCATGGCCGGCGAACTGCCCGGCGACCAGGAGCTGATCGAGATCGCGGAAGCGGCACCCAACGCGGCCGCTGCCGTCGTCAAGCTCTATCGTGCCTATCGCGAGCAGGCTGCGCGCCTGTCCGATCTGTCTGAACTGCTGGCGCGGGAAGGGCGCACGACGGCCCTTTCAGGCGCGCGCCTGCCGATCGATGAGGTGCATGAGGTGTTCGAGCGGCGGTCGAACCATTTTCCCGCGATTGAGGCCGAGGCGGAGGCCTTCACAGCCCTTCTCGACCCGGGCGATGACCTGTTCGGCGCGCTCAAGGCGTGGCTGAAGCGCGAATATGGCATCGTCGTCAAGGTGCTGCCGGTCGCCACCATGCCCAATTGGCGCCGTCGTTATGATCGCCACTCGCAACGCCTGTTTCTCTCCGAGCGGCTGTCGCCGTTCGACCAGTTACGCGAAGTGGCGATGGAAGCTTCGCTTATCCGCATGTCGGTGGCGGTCGCGGCCGAGATCCAGGCGCTGAAACTGTCTTCGGACGAGGCGCGGCGCCTGGCACGTTTCGAGCTTGGTCGCTATGCCGCCCATGCGCTGATGATGCCCTACCAGGCTTTCCAGTCGGCGGCCCTGCGCTCCCGCTACGACATCGATGTGCTGAAATCGCGCTTTGGCGTCTCCTTCGAACAGGCCGCGAACCGACTGACCATGCTGCAACGGCAGGGCAGCGCCGGTGTGCCCTTCTTCATGCTGGAGGTGGACAATGCGGGAAATCGCTTTCGCAAGGCCGGCGCACAGGGCTTTCCGCAAAGCCGCTTCGGCGGCGGCTGTCCCAAGCTGCCGGTTCATGCCGCATTTGCCCAGCCCGGCCAGATCATCGTCGAGGCGGTGGAGATGCCGGACGGGGCCGAATTCCTCTGCATTGCCCGCACGCTCGAAGGGCCGCAAGGCGCTTTCAACGAGCGCCCGCGCCGAACGGCGATCCTGCTCGGCTGCGACATCGGCTTTCGCGAGGAGATCGTCTACGGCACCGCTCTTGCCGGCGCGCCGGGCAAGTC
>JBARWP010000589.1:0-30189 GCA_049646905.1 Pseudaminobacter sp.
CCCTTGGCATGGTCGGTCGCAATCTGCACCTGCCGTGCAAGCGCGAACATATCCGGCGCCAGGCGTGCCGTCAGGAGTACGGCCGGATCGATCTTGCGTTCGGTGGCGTACGCTTCCGCCCTGGCCAGGATATTCGACAGATTTTCAAGCATGGACAGGAACACAGGCACTGACGCCTGATACATCGACAAAGTCATCGAAAAACCTCTTGAACGACCGGAATGGCCAATCGGAGCTAACGCCGATGAAGTTGCCAATGCAAGCGCCATGGCTGCGCCGTATTCGATGCTAAGCTCAAGCTTGGAGATTCGCGATGAAAGCACTGCTTGCCGCCACCGTTTCCATGCTCCTCGCCTATGCTGCGGCAGCGGCGGAGCCTGTTTATCTCGACAATCGCTCGGATGCCGACTCGCTTGTCCGCTCGTTCTACAACGCGATCAATCGGCAGGAATATTCACGCGCCTGGGAGTATTTCGGCGAGGTCAAGCCAGCCAAGGATTTCGAAAGCTTCGTAGCCGGTTACGAACAGACCGGCGAAGTCGAGGTGGTGACTGGCGACGCCGGCGTGGAAGGGGCTGCCGGCAGCACCTATTTCAACATTCCCGTCGCCATCCTCGCCCGTAGCAAGGACGACAGCGAGGCCGTGTTTGCCGGCTGCTACACGGCCCGGCTTGCAAACCCGCAAGTGCAGGAACCGCCCTTCAGCGGCCTACATATCGAAAAGGGCACACTCAAGCCGTCGGATAGTTCCTTGGCCGAGGCCCTGCCCGCAAGCTGCGGCGACGGACCGGCACCTGCGCCAAAGGATGCGGCGCTCGAGCAGGCAAGGGCCGCCTTCATTGCCACCCATTCCGCCCAGTGTAGCTCGCTGGCTCCCGACCGGGATGACGGCGCAACCGAGCCACAGGAACACACGATCAATTTTCACGGCAGCCATGATGCCGAGAGCGACCCGGAGCGCAAGGTACGCCTCTTCCGCTTCTTCTGCTCCGCGGGCGCCTATAACGAAGTGCATGTCTATTACCTGGCCAACGACGCTGGCGAGGTTCGCGAATTGCACTTCGCCACGCCGGAACTCGACATCCACTACGAGGGCGGCAACAGCGAGGGCAAGGTCGAGGCCATCAATGTCGTCGGCTACCGCGCCGTCGGCGAATTGCTCAACTCATCGTTTGACGAAGCCACGAGGACGATCACCTCCCATGGCAAGTGGCGCGGCACGGGTGATGCGGCATCGAGCGGCACATGGCTGTTTCGCGACGGCGACTTCAGCCTCGTCCAGTATGATGTCGATGCCTCCTATGACGGCCAGGTCAACCCGCAGACCGTCCTCGACTACAACACCGCGCCCTGATCAGGGTTTGACCGAAAGCATCCAGTTCAGGGTCTGGCGCCAGTCCGTCATGCGGATTGGCGTGCCATGCGTACCGGTTTCGAAGCGCACGAAACGGGCCGGATAGTTCGGAGCCCTGGCGGCGATGGAACGGAAGAAGGCTTCCTGCTTGTCCACCGCAAAAACCGTGTCGCGGCTGCCATGCCCGAAGAACACGGGAACACGCCGCTTGAAAGCCGGGCTCGCAAGGAACCTCTCGTCCCACAGCGAACCGAGCAGCAGCAGCCCGGAGATGTGCTGGCTGGCCTGGCGATCGGTCGCCAGTTGCCAACACAGCATCCCGCCCATCGAGCCACAGGCGACGAAGACCGGCGCGCCGGGAGAACGGGAGGCGTAGTGCGCAATCAATGTTGTGATTTCGGCAGCCCCCTTGTCGCCGAAGTCGGAAAAGTCCGGTGACAGGTAGAGGCCGCCATTGGCCACCATCAGGTTTTTCAGGCGGTTGAAATTGCCGCCGAATGTATAGTCATCGACACCCTGCTTGCGGCTGCCGCCCTGCCCGTGCAGATAGATGACGACCAGCTTGGCATTCTCGCCTGTGCCGACCGCGACGTGACGGATCTCCCCGATATCCGTTTTCAGCACCAGATCCTTCTGGGCGCGCCTTACGCTGGTCGAAACATATTTGGCGCGCACGCGGCGTTCGGGAATCTCGTCGCGACCGTTGATATCGCGCATTTCCCGATAATCGACGACCGTATAGGCCCCGCCGTCGAACGTCGAAAGCACGTCCGGATAGGCGAAAAGCTCGTCCTTGTAGGGTGCAAGTGTCTGGTCGGCACTGCTGGCCAATGCGGGCAGCATGGCAGTCAGGACGATTGTCGTCGCCAGCCTCGACAGGACAGGGGCAGATTTCCTGCCTGCGGATTTCCGGTCAGGTTTCCTGGAGCACGCCGCCGGCATGCGCCATCGCATCCCTGGTATCGACATCGACGGTCGCGCCAACACCGATTTCGACGTCGATGACATTTTCCCTCTCGTTTTCAATCAGATGCCGGGCACCGGTGTCACCCTGCAACAAGGATACAGCGGGAAAAACCGAGCGCGGCAGAAGCACCGGATTGCCACGCTTGCCATTATGAGCGGCCCGCACAATAGGCAAGCTGGAGTCGGCTGTAAATGCATCGATGACGCGATTGAGATCATCCGTGGTGATGCCAGGCATGTCGCCCAGCACGATCAGGGCGCCGGCAGCATCAGCGGGCAGCGCCGAGATGCCCGCCTTCAGGGATGACGACAGGCCGGAGGCAAAATCCGGATTGTGCGCAAACCGCACCTTTAGCCCCGACACCGCTTCCGCGATCCGCTCGGCCTGGTGGCCGGTCACGACGACGGTTCCGGCCGTATGCGCGGCAAGCGCCCGTTCCACCGTCTGCCTGATCAGTGGCCGGCCTTCGAACAGGGCCATCAGCTTGTTCGGGCCTCCCATGCGGCTCGACCGTCCTGCGGCCAGCACGACGGCGTGGACGTTCACGCAGCCGCCTCCTTCGTCTCAGCCATGCCACGAGAGCGCAGCGCCTGGATGATCTGCGCCAGGACGGCGACAGCGATTTCGGCCGGGCTTGCCGCACCGATATTCAGGCCGATCGGGGAGGAAATCCGTGCAATCGCCTCCGCTCCGACGCCCATGGCGGTCAGCCGCTCGACCCGCCTGGCATGCGTCTTGCGGCTGCCCAGCGCGCCGACATAGAAGCAGCCGGTATCCAACCCGGCTTTCAGCGCGAAATCATCGATCTTCGGATCATGCGTCACCGCGGCAAGCGCGGTGTAGGCGTCGAGGGGCCGATCTTTCAACACCACCTCCGGCCAGTCGGCAAAGAGGGGAACGTCCGGAAAGCGTTCCTTGCTGGCAAAGGCCGTGCGCGGATCGATGATTTCGATATCGAAACCCGCCAGTTTCGCCATCGGCGCGAGCGCCTGGCTGATATGCACCGCTCCGATGACCACGAGCCGCGGATGCGGAACATGGACATTGAGGAAAAATGTCCGCCCTTCCACTTCCACCGAACCGGAGCGGCCGCTGCGAAAGGCCTTGCTGATCGCCTCGCCCAACGCGCCCCCGACGACGTCACCCTCGCGGACGATGCGATCGCGGCCATCCTCGAGATCGGTGACCAGCATGACCGCGCGGCGGGTACGGCGCTCGGCATTGAGCTTCTTGAGATGCAACGGATCCATGTCAGCCTACCCGCTCGACATAGACCTTGATGCGGCCGCCGCAGGACAAGCCGACCCGCCAAGCCGTTTCGTCGGCAACGCCGAATTCGAGCATCCGGGGCTTGCCGGTCTCGATCACATCGGCGGCCTCGGCGATCACCGCGCCTTCCACGCAACCGCCGGAAACCGAGCCTTCGAAATTGCCGTCGGCATCTATCACCAGATGGCTGCCGACTGGCCGGGGCGCGGACCCCCATGTCTCCACCACCGTGGCGATTGCGACGTCCTTGCCGTCGCCCATCCAGCGTTCGGCAATGGCCAGCGGATCGAGACTTTCGTCCAGATTGGCATTGGTTTCCATGATAGTCCTCCTGATTCAGGCGGCATGCAGCGCTTGCGCGCGCAGCCAGCGACGAGGGTCGGCATCGCGGCTATCGGTCTTGTCCAGCGATGCGCACAGATCCGAAAGCGCGTTGAGGTTGTGCACGGGGCGGAACTCATCGACATGCGGCAGCATCGCCTTGACGCCACGCGCGCGCGGTTCGAAACCGTCGAAGCGCAACAGCGGGTTGAGCCAGATCAGCCGCCGGCATGACTTCCGCAGCCGTTCCATTTCCCTGCCCAAGCTATCCACCTCGTCGCGTTCGAGCCCATCGGTGATCAACAGCACGATCGCGCCCTGCCCCAGCACCCGGCGCGACCATAGCCGATTGAACTCATGCAGTGTATCGCCGATGCGCGTGCCGCCCGACCAGTCGCGAACGGCAGCCGAACAATCCGCCAATGCCTCGTCCGGATCGCGATGACGCATCTGGCGGGTCAGGTTGGTCAGCCGCGTGCCGAAGACGAAAGTGTGAACCCTGTGCCGCTTTTCGGTCAATGCATGCAGGAAATGCAGAAAAATCCGCGTGTATTGGCTCATCGAGCCGGAAATATCGGCAAGAACCACCAAAGGCGCATGGATTTCACGCGGTGTTCTGAATTTCGGCAGGATCAGCGCGCCGCCCGAGCGTGCGGCCGCGCGCATCATGGCACGAGGGTCGACACGGCCGCGATAATAGGGCTTGAACCGCCGCGTCCTGACCGTGTCGAAGGGCAATTGCAGCGCCGCAATCGCACGCCTGGCATTGCTGATTTCGGTCGCGCTCATCTGCGCGAAATCCTTGGCACGCAGGACCTCGTTGCCGGACATCGTGAGCCGCGCATCCACCTCATATTCCGGCATCTCATCCGGTGCCCGGGTTCCCTCCTTGCCATCGAAGAGCGCCTGGCTGACGCGTGTCTCGGCGGCACGCGGCTTCTGCCTCTCGCGATTGGCGGGAGCGACCGGCGAAAACATCGCGATCATCTTTTCGATCAGTTCGCGCGACTTCCAGAACAGGCGGAACGCCTCGTCGAAAACGGCATGGTCCTCGTGGCGCGACACCAGAACGGCATGCAGCGTCCAATAGAAGTCGTCGCGCGAGCCGATGCCGGCGACAAGCACCGCCTCGATCGCATCCTTGACCGAGGCGGGGCCGACGCGCATGCCGGCCTTGCGCAGGCTGCGGGCAAAATAGACGATGTTGTCGGCGAGGCGCCCTTCCGGGCTTGCAGGTGCGGGAATGGGCTGAAAGGCGTCCACGATCCTACTGAGCCGCCGAAAGCTCGGCCTTCACCTCCTTGAGGATGCGCCGGCCTTCGCCCTGTTCGATGCGTGCGATATCGTCCTGGTATTTGAGAAGCACGCCTAAGGTGTCCGAAATGGTCTCCGGATCGAGCGCGACCTTGTCGAGTTCGGTAAGTGCGCTTGCCCAGTCGATCGTCTCGGCAACGCCCGGCACCTTGAACAGGTCCAGTTCGCGCAATTTCTGGATGAAGCGCACGATCTCGGCCGAAAGCCTGGAATTGGCCTGCGGCACCTTGCGGCGCACGATCTCGAGTTCGCGTACCGCATCCGGATAATCGACCCAGTGATAGAGGCACCGCCGCTTCAAGGCATCGTGGATTTCGCGGGTGCGATTGGTGGTAATGACGACAATTGGCGGCTCTTTTGCCTTGATTGTCCCCAATTCGGGCACCGTTACCTGGAAATCCGAAAGAATTTCCAGCAAAAACGCCTCGAATGCCTCGTCCGTCCGGTCAAGTTCGTCAATGAGGAACACCGGCGCATTGCCTTCCTCGCCGCTTAGCGCATCCAGAACCGGGCGCCGGATCAGATATTTTTCGGAAAAGACATTGCGTTCCATCTCGGTGCGGTCAACCGAGCCCGTCGCCTCGTCCATCCGGATTTCGATCATCTGGGCGGCGTAATTCCACTCATAGACCGCCGAGGAGACATCGAGCCCCTCATAGCATTGCAGCCGGATCAGCCGGCGCCCCAGCGCCTTGGCCAGCACCTTGGCGATCTCGGTCTTGCCGACGCCGGCTTCGCCTTCGAGGAACAGCGGCCGTTTCATGCGCAGGCTCAAAAACAGCACCGTGGCCAGCGAGCGATCCGCGACATAATCGGCGGCAGTCAACATATCGAGTGTTTCATCGATACTGCGCGGTGCCGGCGATCCTGTTTTGCTCATTGCCTCTTCCTGGCCGGCTACCTCAAAGCACGCGGTAGTTGCGGGCGTGGTAGAGGAGCGGCTCGAAATTATCGCCGATGCGCAAGCCTGTCACCTTGCCAAAAAGCACACGATGTGTGGCCAGGTCCTTGGTGTCGGTCAACTCGCAGTCGAATACGGCAAGCGCATCGACCAGCGTCGGAGCGCCACTGGAAAGCGTGTCCCACTCCCCCAGCGCAAAGCGAGCGTCGGCCGTGAGCCCGGCCGCTCCGGAAAAAGCTGCCGCCAGGGGCTGATGGCGCGAAGACAGCGTGTTCAGCGCGAAATTGCCGTTCTTGAGATAAAGGTCGTTGTTCGGGTTCCCGCGATTGAGGCACACCAGCACCGTGGGTGGAGAATCGGAAACCGAACAGGCGGCAATCACGGTCGCACCGCGACGGCCCGCCGCCCCGTCCGTCGTCACGACGTGGACCGCTCCGGCGAAATGGCTCATCGCGTCGCGATAGGCTTGGGATTCGATATCGTTCTTCTTCAGCACCAGAAAGCCCCGTGACGACAAGTTGTCCGGAATATATGGCGGGCACCTTGGCGTCACAAGTAAGTGCCGTTTTGAGCCACGGTCCGATTACATTGTTGCGCGGGACGAATCCAGCCTTTACCTCTTGGCCGGGCTTATCATTTGGTCGGCATGACGGAAATTCAGCCAAGCATGCGAATAGCAGGTCTTGTCATCGGCGCATTGGCCGCGCTGGCGCTCACCAGCGCCGTCGCTGCGCAGGAACAGCGCGTCGGCGTGGCTGCGCCGCTGAGCGGGGCTTCGGAACTGCTTGGCGCGCAGGTGAAAACCGGCGCGCAAGCGGCAGCTTCCGGCACCGCGATCGAACTGGATATAGTCGACGACGCGTGCAGCGCCGAAGGTGGCGCCAAGGCAGCAGAACATTTCGTCGCCGAAAAAGTACAGATCGTCGTCGGCTTCCTGTGCACAGAAACCATCGAGGCCGCACTGCCGCTTCTCAAGGATGCGGGCATTCCCGCCATCACTGTTGGCGTTCGCGCCGACAGCCTGACGGATCGCCGCGACAGAACCGGATGGCCGGTCTTTCGCCTTGGTCCCCGCGCCGACGACGAGCGCGAGGCAGCAGGTGCCTTTCTGACGAGACTCTGGCGAAACGAGCTCTTCGCCATCATCGATGACGGGACGATCTACGGCCGCGAACTTGCCGAAAGCTTTCGTGCGGCAGTCGAAGAGGCCGGATTGAAGCCGGTATTCGTCGATACGTTCCGACCGCAACTCGACAATCAGATCGGGCTTGTCGGCCGGCTCAGAAGAGCATCGGCCACGCATGTTTTCGTCGGGGGCGACCGCGACGACATCGCCGTCATGGCGCGGGACGCCCGGCAGATCGGTGCGGACATGGTGTTTGCTGGCGGCGAGACGCTACGCGCTGCGCCAGGTGACGTGCCATTGGCAGCGGGCACCCTGATGATCGCCCTGCCCGAATGGGCAGACGGCGGCGGCAAGGACGTGGCCTCGCGTCTGGCCGCCGACGGAACCATCGCGGAAGGCTATATCCTGCCCGCCTATGCCGCCATCGAGATCGCCCGGGCAGCCCTTGCCACTTCGGCGGATTCGGGCGAGCCGCCGGCCAAGATTCTCTCCGGGCGCGAATTCCAGGCGGTGATTGGGCCGGTACGGTTCGATGACAAGGGCGACCTGTCGGACAATCCCTATCGCCTGTTCCGTTTCGACGGAAAGCAATTCATTCCCGTGGATGTGCCATGAGCTTCAAGGCCGGCAAGCGAAACCTCATCACCGATGTCGCCGGCCTGCACGTCGGCAATGCCGATGATGCCACCCTGAAATCGGGTGTGACGGTCGTGGTGTGCGATGAGCCGGCAGTCGCCGGCGTGCAGGTGTTGGGTGGTGCGCCGGGCACGCGGGAAACCGACCTCCTGGAGCCGCACAACACCGTCGAGACTGTCAATGCGATCGTCTTGTCCGGTGGATCGGCCTTCGGCCTCGATGCGGCATCCGGCGTGCAGGCGGCATTGCGCGAAAAGGGCATCGGCTTCGAGGTTGGCGGCCAATGCATCCCCATCGTCCCGGCCGCCATATTGTTCGACCTGATAAATGGCGGCGACAAGAACTGGGGCCGCTACCCGCCCTATCGCGAACTCGGCTATGAGGCCGTGCAGAAGGTGGCGGTGGATTTTACCATCGGCACGGCCGGCGCCGGAACAGGCGCACTTACTGCCGGCCTCAAGGGCGGTCTCGGCTCCGCTTCGACGGTGCTTGCAAGCGGCGTGACCGTCGGTGCCCTTGTCGCCGCAAACCCGGTTGGGTCGGTCACCATAGGCGGAAGCCGGCATTTCTGGGCAGCGCCATTTGAGATCGGAACCGAGTTCGGCGGGCTTGGCCTTCCTTCGCCAATGCCCAGCGAAGCTTGCGACATCTCGCTCAAGTTCCGTCAGGCGCCGAAGGCCGGCATGAACACGACTATCGCCGTTATCGCCACCGATGCCATGCTCACCAAGGCAGCCGCCAAGCGGCTGGCCATCGCCGCGCATGACGGTTTTGCCCGCGCGATCTGGCCGACGCACACGCCGTTTGACGGCGACCTCGTATTTTCGCTGGCTACCGGCGAAAGCAAGATTGCCTTCGATCCGGATCAGGCAACCGATCTCTATGCCGCCGCCGGCGCGACAATGGCGCGGGCGATCGCGCGCGCCATCCATGCCGCAACACCCGCGGCAGGTGACGTCATGCCGGTCTGGTCCTCACGCTGAGTGGCCGGGATCGCCGCCGTCGGCTTCCTCCTCGAAGGTCACCGCAACATCCGAATTGGCGGAAAGCCGCACCCTGTTGCCCTCCACTTCGGCAACCAGGCTCATCGGAATATAGTGATGGTGGCCGCGATGCGATCCTTGCCCGCTGTCTTTCTTGGTCAATTTGATGCGGTGTTGTTCTACGCCATCCACGGTGCCGATATGGACTCCATCCGCGCCGATGACTTCCATATGCTCCCTGATCTCGCTGCTGTTGGCCACGGCCTGTCTCCTCCTGCTTGTCCGAGCAGGCAACGCGCCGCCGGCGATTTGGATGCGTGCAACGCAGCGTTAAAGACCGCACGGCATATAGTCGTAACGACATCAATCGCAGGATGGAGCACAGCATGAAGCTCGCCACGCTGATCGGCATTGCTGGTATCGCCCTTTTCTCCTCTCTCACCACCTCTCATGCCGGGGATGTGGCGGAGATCGAAATCCTCGGCTTCAGCCAAGATGGCGGTATCTTCGCCTTCGAGGAATACGGCATCCAGGACGGTTCGGGTTTTCCCTATGCCACCCGCTACTACATCGATACGAAAACGGACAAATTCCTTGAAAGAACGCCCGTACGTGTGCGTATCGATGACGAAAACGCCACGCTCGACAGCGCGCGCCGGCAGGCCCGGGAAGGCAGCCAGACATTCATCGAGGACGCCGAGCTTTTGGAAAATCGCGGTCACACGGCAGCATTCAATGCGGTGACGGAGCTTAATGCCGACCCCAATCGCGTCGTCGTCAATCCGCGCCCAGTCTTCCCACCGATCGACGCAGCGGTCGAGTTCCGGCTGGAACAGTTTCCGCTTGCCGCTGAAGGCCGGTGCGAGGGTCTTGGCGACCTTGCCGGTTTCCGCTTGCTGCGGATCGACGCGTCAGAAAACGGCAAGACTATCCTTTTGCATGAGGACGAGACCCTGCCGCAGAGCCGCAACTGCCCGACTGGCTACCGGATCGGTGGCGTGCAAACCTTCTTCGACGGGAAGGACGGTCCCGTGTTCGCGGTGCTGATTGCCGTCCAGGGGATTGGCTTCGAAGGGCCGGACTACCGCTGGATTGCGGTGACAGGCAAATTGTGAGCGCCGACGACATCCAGATCACTACCGGTGTTAAACCGAGGCGGCAGCGCCTGCACCGGGCCCTTCCCTCGGCCCGGACCGCTTTTGTCGGTGCGCTCTTGTGGGCGGCCGCAATGGGCATCAGCGCCGTCGTCGTGCTGGCGACGGATGCCTGGGAGACACCCGCCCGGATAAGGACCGTTGGCCTGCTGTTTACCGGCGGTGGCCTCGTCGGCTTTCCGCTCGGCCTGTTTCTTGCCCGGCTATTGTCCGAAGGCCGTCGAGCAGAAGTCACCTTTGCCGCTGCCTTGCTTGCCTTCGCGGCCACGACCATTGCGGCCACCAGCTTCTTCTACGCTCTCCAATACCGCTCCTATTATGCCGAATGGCATGCGCAAGCCTTCACCCTGGTCTGGGCCTTGCAGTTCTTCTTCACCGGGCTTGCCGCACTCTACCAATTTGCCGTGCTCGGCCTGCGCCTCTATTTTCCGATCGGCTTTTGCGCCCTGTTTGTCGCGGCATGGTGGTTTGCGCGCCAAGCGCGTTGAGCAATGCGCGATCCTCTGATAGGACGCCACCAGACATCTCTGACATGGACATGCCGATATGATCCCTCGCTATTCGCGCCCGGAAATGGTGGCCATCTGGTCGCCCGAAACCCGATTCCGTATCTGGTTCGAGATCGAGGCGCATGCCTGCGACGCCATGGCCGAACTCGGGGTGATCCCCAGGCAAGCGGCCAAGACGATCTGGGAAAAAGGCGGTGCGGCCAAATTCGACATCGAGCGCATCGACGAGATCGAGCGTGTCACCAAGCACGATGTCATCGCCTTCCTGACGCATCTGGCGGAATTCGTTGGGCCCGACGCCCGCTTCATCCACCAGGGCATGACCTCGTCCGACGTGCTGGACACCTGTTTCAGCGTCCAGCTGACACGTGCCAGCGACATATTGCTGGCCGATATCGATGCGCTGTTGGAGGCACTGAAGCGTCGCGCCTTCGAGCACAAGGACACCGTCACCATCGGCCGCAGCCACGGCATCCACGCCGAACCGACGACCTTCGGCGTCAAGCTGGCGGAGGCCTATGCCGAATTCTCGCGCTGCCGTCAGCGGCTGGTGCATGCGCGCGAGGAAATCGCCACCTGCGCGATATCCGGCGCTGTCGGGACTTTCGCCAATATCGACCCGCGCGTTGAAGAGCATATCGCCGAAAAGCTCGGCCTGAAGCCGGAACCGGTGTCCACGCAGATCATCCCGCGTGATCGCCACGCGATGTTCTTTACCACGCTCGGGGTCATCGCCTCGTCGATCGAGCGGCTGGCGATCGAAATCCGCCATCTGCAACGCACCGAGGTTCTGGAGGCGGAAGAATATTTCTCGCCGGGCCAGAAAGGCTCCTCGGCCATGCCGCACAAGCGCAACCCGGTGCTGACCGAGAACCTCACCGGGCTTGCCCGCATGGTACGCGCCTTTGCGCTGCCGGCCATGGAGAATGTGGCGCTCTGGCATGAGCGCGACATTTCCCACTCCTCTGTCGAGCGCATGATCGGCCCGGATGCGACCATCACGCTCGACTTCGCGCTGGCGAGGCTCACCGGCGTGATCGACAAGCTGGTGGTCTATCCGGACAACATGCTCAAGAATATGAACAAGTTCCGTGGGCTGGTTCATTCGCAGCGCGTGCTGCTGGCGCTCACCCAGGCCGGCGTTTCACGCGAGGACGCCTATCGGCTGGTGCAGAGAAACGCCATGAAAGTGTGGGAACAAGGCGCTGATTTCCTTGCCGAACTTCTCGCTGACAAGGAAATGACGGCAGCGCTGTCCGAAGACGAGATTCGCGAGAAGTTCGACCTTGGCTACCATACCAAGCATGTCGATACGATCTTCAAGCGCGTATTCGGAGAAAGCTGAGGCGAACGTCCGGCCTCAGCTTTCTTTAACTTACGCCCTGTCCGGCACCGTTCGGATGACGGTGCCCCATGGATCCTCGCGGGTTTCCTCAGCCGTAGCCTTCGCCGAACGCATTTCCACGAAGGTCAGTCCGGTACGGCTCGCGTCGCGGCGCCCCGCGCCCTGGCTCTGCCAGGAATTGGCGCCGATATGGTGATGGTAGCCCCCTGAAGACAGGAAGACCGCCTGCGCACCATAATTCTTGACCGTGTCTAACCCCATCTCGTTATTCCACCAGGCTTCTGCCTCGGCCGGATCGCCGACGCGCAGATGGACATGGCCGACCACGCTGTTTTCCGGCATCCCTTTCCAGTCCGCACTGCCGGCCGGCACGGAAGCGACGATACTTTGGATATCGAGTTGGTTGGTCGCCATGTCGACCTGCGATCCCTGCCACTTCCATGTCTCATGCGGGCGATCGACATAGATCTCGATGCCATTGCCTTCCGGGTCGGTGAGATAGAGCGCCTCACTGACAAGATGGTCGGAAGCTCCGTCGACCCTGATATTGTTGGCGACGGCATGTTTTATCCACCGGCCGAGATCGGCACGCGAGGGCAGCAAGAACGCGGTGTGGAACAGGCCGGCGCTGCGCGGATCGTCCAGCGTAGCCGATTTGTCCGCTTCGATCTCCAACAAGGCACGATCGCCCACGCCAAGCGTGATATTGCCGGCACTGCGGGAAAGCTCCTCGATGCCGACGACCTGCCGATAGTAGGAGGCGACGCCTTCGGCATCCCTGGCCTTCAGCCCGACCCGGGCGACGCTTACCGGCCTGGTGGCCGCAAATGGAATTTCACTCATCATTGGCTCCGTGTGGCCCCTGCCTGTTGTCGCCCCTACGGCGAAAAGCCCGGCTGCGGCGGCAAATTGACGTCGTGTAAGCTGCACGCTCGTCCTTAAGGGTTGGACATCGATTTCGACGCTAACATCATGTCCAGGGCCCGGATATACAAGCGTGCCAACTGGAAACACGCTGTTCAGTATTGCGGCATGCTACGGCGAACGCTACATGCGCGGCATGAAGGTCAAGGACGCAGATATCCTCATCGTTCCCGGCTACACCAATTCCGGCCCGGATCACTGGCAGACGCGCTGGGAACAGAAACTGTCGACCGCGCGGCGCGTGGAACAGGCGGAGTGGTCCAAGCCGGTGCGCGAGGACTGGACGGCCGCCGTTGCGAAAGCGGTCAACGAGGCCGAACGGCCGGTGGTGTTCATCGCCCACTCACTCGGCGTGCCGACAGTCGTCCAGGCGATCCCGCTTTTCGAAAGGCCGATTGCCGGCGCGTTTTTCGTGGCGCCGCCCGACGTGGCCAATCCCGACATTCGGCCCAGGCACCTTATGACGTTCGGCCCCTACCCCCGCGAGAAGCTGCCATTTCCCACGGTGGTAGTCTCAAGCAGCAACGACCCGTTCTGTTCGCACGAGATTGCCGCCGACATCGCTGAAGCCTGGGGCGCACGCCTCATCCATGCCGGCGAGGCCGGCCATATCAATGCCGATGCCGGCTACGGGCCATGGCCTGAAGGGTCGATGGCCTTCGCGAATTTCCTGACCGGCCTGTAGCCCTCGGGTTACGGCCCGGAAAACAGCTATCGCATGGAACTGCGGGCCGTACCGAGCAAGGCTTCGGCGCCGAGCGCCATGTAGCGATGCTCTGCCCCTACCGCCAGCAGGTTGTAGCCCATTTCGACGAAGCGCCCGCACATGCCCGCATCGACGACATACATGCCGGCGTGCTTGCCGGCTTTCCGGGCGCGCGCGGCGATGCCGGCAATGGTTTCCATCATGTCTTCAAGCGTCGAATTCACCGTCGCGCCATCGGTCCAGGCAATCGAGAAATCCGCGGGGCCGACGAAAATGCCGTCTATGCCCGGCGTGTCCAATATGGTGTCCAGCACGCCAAGCGCCGGCTTGGTCTCGATCATGGCGAACGAGACCGTCCTGGCATTGCTTTCCCGCAGCCACGCCTGGGCATCGCCCCCGCCGGCGCGCGGCAGGGCGAAGGTTGGCCCCCAGGAGCGCTCGCCGACCGGCGGATATTTCATGGCGGCGGCAAAGCGCTGCGCATCCTCCACCGAATTGACCATCGGCGCGATCACTGCCTCGGCACCGAAATCCAGTGCGCGGCTGGCCATGTCCCAGCGCCCGACCGGAATACGGACGATCGGATGCCTATCGGCGCGCAATATCGGCGCTATCCCACGAAGCACGCTGTCTTCATGATGCCCACCATGCTGCATGTCGAGCGTTACGGCATCGAACCCCAGGGAGGCGACCACCTCCACCACGAGGGCATCGGGAATGCCTGACCACGCCGTCAACAGCGTTTCTCCGGCTTCAAGTCGCGATGCAAGTGTCATGGGATGTTCCGATCATCGCCGTCCGAGCGTGGCAAGCCGTCCGCAAGGCGGGCCACTTGCCACGTCGAAGTCAAAGCGTCAGCTATTCTTGACCTGCTCGGCCGCCGTTGCCAGCAATTCGTCCATGGTGCGGCGGATCTGGTGGTCCGACTGCTCCACGCCGGCGGCATCGAAGTCGTTGCGGACCTTACGGAACACGTCCTGGTCGCCCGCCTCCTCAAAATCCGCTACAACCACCTCCTTGGCATAGGCATCGGCGTCCTCGCCGGTCTTGCCGAGCTTTTCGGCCGCCCACAGGCCGAGCAACTTGTTACGACGTGCCATCGCCTTGAATTGCAACTCCTCGTCCATGGCGAACTTCTTTTCAAAGCCTTCCTGACGGTCTTTCATGTTGGTCATGTCGTAGTCTCCAGCTGAGATTGCGATTCGTGATCAATGAATATGGCTTTTCAAGCACAAATCAAAAGGTGGGGCTGCGGTCAATACGCGCCTGACGGCGATGTCGCAGGGGAATCCGGTTGATTGGCAAGATTTGCCGATTGAGCAACTGACGCGTTTGGGATAGAGACCGCTTGAAATCTAATCGCCGCGTCTTGCGCGCGTTGCAAAGTGGCCGCTGCGCACGGCCCGCTCCGGATCCAGAGAAAACGATATGAAAAATCGCCGCCGTATTTATGAAGGCAAGGCCAAGATACTTTATGAGGGCCCGGAGCCGGGAACGCTGATCCAGTTCTTCAAGGACGATGCCACGGCCTTCAACAAGAAGAAGCACGACGTGGTCGACGGCAAGGGTGTGCTCAATAACCGCATCTCCGAGCACATTTTCAACCATCTCAACCGCATGGGCATCCCGACCCACTTTATCCGGCGGCTGAACATGCGCGAGCAGCTGATCAAGGAAGTCGAGATCATCCCGCTCGAAGTCGTGGTGCGCAACATCGCGGCTGGCTCGCTGGCCAAGCGCCTCGGCATCGAGGAAGGCACCGTGCTGCCGCGCTCGATCATCGAGTTCTACTACAAGGCCGACGCGCTGGACGATCCGATGGTGTCGGAAGAACACATCACCGCCTTCGGCTGGGCGAGCCCGCAGGAGATCGACGACATCATGGCGCTGGCCATCCGCGTCAACGACTTCCTGTCCGGCCTGTTCCTGGGCGTCGGCATCCAGTTGGTCGATTTCAAGATCGAATGCGGCCGCCTGTTCGAGGGCGACATGATGCGCATTGTCGTGGCCGACGAAATTTCGCCGGATTCCTGCAGGCTCTGGGACGTCAACACGCAGGACAAGCTCGACAAGGACCGGTTCCGCCGCGATATGGGCGGCCTCGTCGAGGCTTATCAGGAAGTTGCGCGCCGTCTGGGCATCATGAACGAGAACGAACCGCCAAGGCCCTCAGGCCCGATCCTGGTCGCTTCGGCCGAAGGGCCGAAAGGCAAGCCGCATTGAACGACCTGTCGGTCATCACTAACATAAGCGTAGCAAGCATGATCAAGGCCCGCGTCACCGTAACCCTCAAGAACGGCGTGCTCGATCCGCAAGGCAAGGCGATCGAACATGCGCTCGATGGCCTCGGCTTTGACGGCATCGGTTCCGTACGCCAGGGCAAGGTGTTCGACCTCGAACTGGAAGGCACGGACAAGGCCAAGGCAGAAGCCGACCTCAAGGCCATGTGCGACAAGCTCCTCGCCAATACGGTGATTGAGAACTATAGTGTGACGATTACCTGAGGTTGCACGAGGGCGTGATGACCGAAGTCACTAGTGATCTGATGTATGAGCTTATGAAGCGCATGCATCATGAGATTTCTGAGCTTCGACAGGATGTGTCCGAGGTCAAGAAGGAATTGAACGTCATCCGCGGCCATATGATTGGCATTCAAACCGACATTCACAATATCTATGGCATCCTTGCCCGCCACGACGAGCGCCTCGACCGCATCGAACACCGCCTTGAACTGCGCGAACTCGCCGAAGCCCAGAAACCTTTCGATCACAACTCATGAAATCAGCCGTCGTCGTCCTCCCTGGCCTCAATCGCGACCGCGACATGATCGCGGCGCTGACCAAGATCGGCGGCAAGCCACCGATCACCATCTGGCAGACCGACACAGAAATCCCAGATGTGGACCTGATCGTCATTCCGGGCGGCTTTTCTTACGGCGACTATCTGCGCTGCGGTGCGATTGCCGCGCGCATGCCGGTGATGCGGGTGGTAGCGGAAAAGGCAGCCAAGGGTGTCATGGTCATCGGCGTATGCAATGGCTTCCAGATCCTGGTAGAGGCCGGCATGCTGCCCGGCGCGCTGATGCGCAATGCGTCCCTGAAATTCGTGTGCCGCGAAGTGAAGCTTCAGGTCGCCAACGCCAATACGCCGTTCACCCGCCGCTATAGTGCCGGCCAGATCATCCGCTGTCCGGTCGCACATCACGACGGCAATTATTTCGCCGATCCCGAGACGCTGGCGCGGCTCGAAGGCGAAGGCCAGGTGGTGTTCCGTTATGCCAAAGGCACCAATCCTAACGGCTCGATCAATGATATTGCCGGCATCATCAATGAGCGCGGCAATGTGCTGGGCCTGATGCCGCATCCGGAAAACCTGATCGAGGATGCCCATGGCGGCAGCGATGGCCGCGGCCTGTTCGAAAGCGTTCTCGGCGGACAGCCCTCCCGCATCCTGACCGACGCGTGATTTTCGGCCATCCCCATACGCTGGAGAGATCAAGAATTTGCGCCTGACCGCCGCCGCCTCGTTAGCCGTTTCCCTGTCGTGCCTGTTGGCGCTCAGTGCGTGTCAATCCGGCTCCAAGAGCACCGGCACCCAGCAATCCGGCAAGAGCGCTTCGTTGAGAAGCATGGAAACCGTCGCCATTGCCGCGCACAAATGCTGGTTTGCCAGCAAGGACCCGGCCTTCAAGTCCTATCGAATGGCCAATGAACTCAATTCCATGACCGGAACGCCGCGTTTCCTGCTGGTGCCCGCCAGGAATTATGGTGGCTTGCCGCTGCTTGTGGTCCAGGCAACAGGAAATTCAAGTCGCGTGGATGTGTTTGGCCCCTTGCTGGATGAACCGCTCGGCACTCGCATCGGTGCGGATATAAACAGATGGGCGGCCGGCGATAACAGCTGCGGCAAAAGCGCCTGATATACCCCAATGAAGCCGCAGCCAGCCTTTGCTGGCCGTTGCATTTCGCGTAGACCCTGAACCAACTTCCTGCTGCTGGGGCCGGACAGAGCCATGACCATTTCCAATACCGTCAAGATCACCGACGAACTGATCGCCGCGCATGGGCTGAAGCCTGATGAATATCGGCGCATCCTCGATCTTGTCGGGCGCGAGCCGACATTCACCGAACTCGGCATCTTTTCGGCGATGTGGAACGAGCATTGCTCCTACAAATCGTCCAAGAAGTGGCTGCGCACCTTGCCCACCAAGGGCGAGGTAGTGATCCAGGGCCCGGGCGAGAATGCCGGCGTCGTCGATATCGGCGATGGAGACTGTGTGGTCTTCAAGATGGAGAGCCACAACCACCCCTCCTACATCGAGCCTTACCAAGGAGCTGCGACCGGCGTCGGCGGCATATTGCGCGACGTGTTCACCATGGGCGCGCGGCCGATCGCGGCGATGAATGCGCTGCGTTTTGGCGAACCCGATCATCCCAAGACCCGGCATCTGGTTTCCGGCGTTGTTTCCGGCATCGGCGGCTATGGCAATTCGTTCGGGGTGCCGACCGTTGGCGGCGAGGTCGATTTCGACGCGCGCTACAATGGCAATATCCTGGTCAACGCCTTTGCGGCCGGCCTGGCCAAGTCAAATGCGATCTTCCTCTCCGAGGCCAAGGGTGTGGGCCTGCCTGTCGTCTATCTCGGCGCCAAGACCGGACGCGACGGCGTCGGCGGCGCGACCATGGCCTCGGCGGAATTCGACGACAAGATCGACGAAAAGCGGCCGACCGTTCAGGTCGGCGACCCTTTCACTGAAAAGTGCCTGCTCGAGGCGTGCCTGGAACTGATGGCATCGGGTGCCGTCATCGCCATCCAGGACATGGGCGCTGCCGGCCTCACCTGCTCGGCCGTAGAAATGGGCGCCAAGGGCGATCTCGGCATCGAGCTCGATCTCGACATGGTGCCGGTCCGCGAAGAGCAGATGTCCGCCTATGAGATGATGCTGTCGGAAAGCCAGGAGCGCATGCTGATGGTGCTGCGCCCCGAAAAGGAGGAGGAGGCCGAGGCGATCTTCCGCAAATGGGGGCTGGATTTCGCAATCGTCGGCAAGACCACGGACGACCTGCGCTTCCGCATCATCCACCAGGGCGAAGAAGTCGCCAACCTGCCCATTAAGGAGCTTGGCGACCAGGCGCCCGAATACGACCGGCCGTGGATCGAGCCCAGGAAGCCGGCGCCGCTGGCCAAGGATGACATCCTCCAGGCGGACGTCGCCGACCCCCTGCTGAAGCTTCTGGGCAGCGCCAATCTATCGAGCCGCCGCTGGGTCTGGGAGCAATATGACACGCTGATCCAGGGCAATTCGCTGCAAATCCCCGGGGGCGATGCCGGCGTGGTGCGTGTCGAAGGCCATGCAACCAAGGCGCTTGCCTTCTCCTCCGATGTCACGCCACGCTATTGCGAGGCCGACCCGTTCGAGGGCGGCAAGCAGGCGGTGGCCGAGTGCTGGCGCAACCTCACGGCCGTCGGCGCCGAGCCGCTGGCCGCCACCGACAACCTCAATTTCGGCAATCCGGAACGGCCCGAAATCATGGGGCAACTGGTCAAGGCCATCGAAGGCATCGGCGAGGCCTGCCGCACGCTCGGCTTCCCGATCGTTTCCGGCAACGTCTCGCTCTACAACGAGACCAATGGTCAGGCCATCCTACCCACGCCGACCATCGGCGGTGTCGGTCTCATCCGCGACTGGTCGAAAATGGCCCGGATCGGCTTTGCCGCCGAAGGCGAAGCGATCCTGCTCGTCGGTGCACCGGCCGAATGGGGCACGCATCTCGGCCAATCCGTCTATATGCGCGATATCCATGGCCGTACCGACGGACCGCCGCCGCCCGTCGATCTCGCCCATGAAAAGAGAGTTGGCGACTTCGTCCGCGGCCTGATCGCCGACGGCATCGCGACCGCCGTTCACGACCTTTCGGACGGTGGCCTGGCCGTCGCGTTGGCAGAAATGGCAATGGCTTCGGGCATCGGAGCCGAGGTCGACCAATTGAACGGGCTGTCGCCGATACCTATCTTCTTTGGCGAGGATCAGGGCCGGTATCTGGTGACGGTCTCCAGCGAGGACGTGGACCGGCTTTTCGGCCAGCATCCCAAGGATGGAGTGATCCCCGTGCATCGGATCGGGACAACGGGGGGCCGCGAATTGAAACTCGGCGATGCCCGTGCGATACCTCTGGCCGCAATGAGCGAAGCCCACGAATCATGGTTTCCGCGTTTCATGGGCGAGTGAATAGGAATCGCACGATGGCAATGGACCCGCACGAAATCGAACGTATGATCAAGGAAGGCATCCCCGATGCCAAGGTGACCATTCGTGACCTTGCCGGAGATGGCGACCACTATGCCGCCGAAGTGGTCGCGGAAAGCTTTCGTGGCAAGAGCCGCGTGCAGCAGCATCAGATGGTCTACGATGCGCTCAAGGGCAATATGGGCGGTGTTCTCCATGCGCTTGCCCTTCAAACCAGCGCGCCGGAGTGATACATAGGGTGGACAATATTGCGGGGCATCGGGCTCCAAGCGACACAGCCAGGATAGAAAAATGAGCGGAATCAGTGAGTTCATCGGCAACGAAGTCAAGAACAACGACGTCGTCCTGTTCATGAAGGGCACGCCGGGCTTTCCGCAATGCGGCTTTTCCGGGCAGGTCGTCCAGATTCTCGACTATATCGGCGTCGATTACAAAGGCATCGACGTGCTGACCTCGAGCGAGTTGCGCCAGGGCATCAAGGACTATTCGAACTGGCCGACGATCCCCCAGCTTTACGTCAAGGGCGAGTTCGTGGGTGGCTGCGATATCATCCGGGAAATGTTCCAGGCAGGTGAACTGCAATCGCTGTTTGAAGGAAAAGGCGTCGCCACCAAGGCCGCTTAATTCGCTGCAAGGGGTCGGATCCCTTCTAGTTTATCCGAACTCTTTTGAAAGGCGCCGGCGGCCCCGGCGCCTTTTGCCGTCTTCTGCATTAGATATTTTCGAGCAAGCTAATGGATGCATCTTCAGCAATCAGGCCGCCGCGCCTCCAAGGCATGGGCAAGGCCGAGTTCATCGCCCTGATGGCCATGCTGATGGCATTGAACGCACTGGCCATCGACATCATGCTGCCGGGCCTGCAGGAAATCGGCGCGGCACTCGGCGTCGAAAGCGAAAACCACCGCCAATATGTCATCTCGGCCTATCTGATGGGCTTTGCCTTTGCGCAACTTGTCTATGGGCCGCTGGCGGACCGCTTCGGCCGCAGGCTGCCGATGATCGCGGGGCTCGGAATCTATATTGTCGCCGCCCTTGCCGGTGCCTTTGCGCCGAGTTTCGACACGCTCTTGCTGATGCGATTCATCCACGGCATCGGTTCGGCTGCAACGCGCGTGATAACGGTTTCCATCATTCGCGACGTTTTCGGCGGGCGGCAGATGGCCGAGGTGATGTCGCTGGTCATGATGATCTTCATGATCGTGCCGGTCATCGCGCCAGCCACGGGCCAGGTCATTATGCTGTTCGGCGAATGGCACCTGATCTTCGTCTTCATGGCGGCAATGGGCCTGGCCATCACGCTGTGGATGGGCATGCGCCTGCCCGAAACGCTCGATCCGGCGGACAAGCGGCCGTTCACCGTCAGCTCGATCCTTCAGGCCTTCGGTATCGTGCTCGGCGACCGCGTCGCGCTCTGCTATACGCTGGCGTCGGCCTTCATCTTCGGCGCGCTGTTCGGCTTCATCAATTCGGCCCAGCAGATCTATGTCGGCATCTATGACCTCGGCGCGTGGTTCCCGGTGGCTTTCGCCGCCGTGGCCGGCTTCATGGCGCTGTCGTCCTATCTCAATTCGCGACTGGTCGGCCGCTTCGGCATGCGCAGGATCTCGCATGGTTCGCTCATCGGCTTCATGACCGTCAGCGCCATCTGGTTCGTGCTGTCGCTGTTCGGGACCATTCCGTTTGCGCTGTTCCTGCTGCTGTTTGCGCTGGCGATGTTCCAGTTCGGCCTGATCGGCTCGAACTTCAACGCGCTGGCCATGGAGCCGCTGGGCCATGTCGCGGGCACCGCCTCGTCGGTTCTCGGCTTCATGGGCACGGCCGGCGGCGGGTTGATCGGCGCCGCGCTGGGCCAGGCCTTCGACGGCACCACGACGCCGCTCGGCGCAGGCTTCCTGGGCGTCTCCCTGATCGGCCTGATCTTCGTGATCATCGCGGAGAAGGGAAAGCTGTTCCAACCGCACAGCCAGCCGATCCGATAAGTCACTCAGCCGGCGGGTGATCCGCACTTCCGCCGAGAGCCAGGCCGGCGAAATCAAACAGCTTACGGTCGAGCAGATGGCTTGGCCGCACATTGGTGAGCGCGCGGATCATCGTGTCCTTGCGGCCCGGCATGCGCCTTTCAATGTCGTCGAGCATCGCCTTCATGACATTGCGCTGCAATCCGTCCTGGCTGCCGCAGAGATCGCAGGGGATGATTGGAAAAGCCATCGCCTCGGCGAATTTCGCCAGATCCGCCTCGGCACAATAGCTGAGCGGCCGCAGCACCATCACATCGCCTTCGTCGTTCAGGAGCTTCGGCGGCATTGCTGCCAGCCGGCCACCGTGGAAGAGATTCATGAAGAAGGTCTCCAGAATATCCTCGCGATGATGGCCGAGAACCAGCGACGAGCAACCCTCCTCGCGCGCGATGCGGTAGAGATGCCCGCGCCTCAGGCGTGAGCACAGGGAACAGTAGGTTGCGCCCTCCCCGATCTTGTCGGTGACGATCGAATAGGTGTCGCGATATTCGATCCTGTGCCGGATGCCGTAACGGTCGAGAAAATCCGGCAATATATGCTTGGGAAAATGGGGTTGCCCCTGGTCGAGATTGCAGGCGATCAGGTCGACGGGCAGAAGGCCGCGCCACTTCAGGTCCAGCAGCACCGCCAGCAGGCCGTAGGAATCCTTTCCGCCCGACAGGGCGACCAGCCAGCGCTCACCCGGCTTCACCATCGCGAAATCCTCGACGGCCTGCCGTGTCAGCCGAAGCAGGCGTTTGCGCAGCTTGTTGAACTCGACCGAGGTCGGGACATCGCGAAACATGGCATGACAGGCATCACCGGCGGCTTCGGCAATCGGTTCCAGCAACATGGTCATGGCACGTCCAGTTCGTTCCCAGCTTTTGAATACTGAAAGCAGCCACCAAAGAAAAGGCCACCCGAAGGCGGCCTTTTCTTTGAATTCTGCATATAGGAGGCGAAATCAGCGCGAATAGAATTCGATGACCAGGTTCGGCTCCATCTGGACGGCAAACGGCACGTCCGAGAGGTTCGGCACGCGGCTGTAGGTTGCCACCATCTTGTTGTGGTCGACTTCGAGATAGTCCGGCACGTCGCGCTCGGCGAGTTGGACGGCTTCCAGCACGATCGCCAATTGCTTCGACTTCTCACGCACTTCGATCACATCGCCGGCCTTGCAGCGATAGGAGCCGATATTGACCCGGCGCCCGTTGACGTTGACATGGCCGTGATTGACGAACTGGCGAGCGGCAAAGATGGTCGGAACGAACTTCGCGCGATAGACGATCGCGTCGAGCCGCGACTCCAGGAGACCGATCAGGTTCTCCGGGGTGTCACCCTTGCGGCGGTTGGCTTCCTCGTAGATCTTGCGGAACTGCTTTTCCGAGATATCGCCGTAGTGGCCCTTCAGCTTCTGCTTGGCGCGCAGCTGCAGACCGAAGTCCGAGAGCTTGCCCTTGCGGCGCTGGCCGTGCTGGCCGGGGCCATATTCACGCTTGTTGACCGGGGACTTCGGACGGCCCCAGATGTTTTCGCCAAGGCGGCGGTCAATCTTGTACTTTGCGGATTCGCGCTTGCTCATCGCATTCCCTTTCAAAACGATACGCTCGGAACCTTATGTTCCGGGCGAAGGAAACGCGCCCTCCTCTGGCCGCCTTTCGGGAGGCCTGACAGGGCTTTCCACGCACGCATTGCGGAAAAAGCCCACGGGACACGTCAAATGAAACACCGGGCGTCGTGGCCCGGTGCTGGCGGCTAACTAGGCGAAGTTTGTTCCAAAGTCAACGGAAACGGGAGCTATACGGTAACAACCAGCTTTCCGCGGTTGGCCAGTGGCGTGGTGATACCCGAAAGCATGGCGCGGATATAGGCCAGTTTCTGGTAGCGGCCATTGAGCGAGAGGCGCGGCAGTGCGTGCAGGTGGCGGGCATGCTCCGGCCGAAGCAGGCCATGGCGGGTGGTCACGGCCGATGCATAACCAGCCGCCTTCGCCAATGCCGCCTCCCTTTCGCCGACGGCAGCGGCGTAGCCGTAGGGATAGGCCATATGGCGCGGCTGCGTGCCGAGCCGGGTGGCCAGGATACGACCGGCCTCGGCGATCTCGCTGCGTGCCTGTTCCTCTCCCAGGCGCTTGAGGCTGTAATGGTGAACCGTATGGGCACCGATGGTGATCAGCGGATGGGCAGCGATCGTCCGGATCTCTTCCCAATCCATCAGCAGGCGCCGGCGCGTGGCCTCCAGATCGACGCCGCAGGAACGAGCGAGTTCGCAAAGAACGCTCCGCTGATCCTCCTCGCTAACCTCAGTGGTCAGGAAAGCTTGCAGGTGACGGCTGGCGGCAGCACGCGCAACCGGCTCGGAACAGTCGAGGATCATCGGCCCGTCCGAGGCCTTCAATGACAGCGCCTGGCCGGTATTGACGATCTCCTCCACCACCTCCCACCACAGGTCCACCACGCCATCAATCAAACCGGGCGCGATATAAATCGTCATCGGCGCCTGATGTTTTTCCAGCACGGGCAGTGCTTCAAGCAGATTGTCGCGATAGCCGTCATCGGCGGTAACGGTGGCAAAACGCCGATCGCCGGGTGCTTGGGCGAGTCGATCGAGTGTGTCGTCAAGCGTCAGGAACTCGAAGCCCGCAGCCTTCATGTCTTGCAGGACGGCGTCAAGAAAATCCGGAGTGATGGCAAGGTGGCGATTTGCCCCCGTGGCGCTGCCGGGGTCGGCGGTAACACGATGCAGCATCAGGATCACGCCCACACCGCCCAAAAGCGGGCGCGCCAGCCGGTCAAGACCGCCATAGCTCACGGCATTCAGCGCCAGTCTGCGCATCATGTCGCCTGCGTCGATCATTAATTCACCATTTGCCCCTACGTTCACGCCCCGGATCACCAGTTGGCAGCCAAACATAGCGGCTAAGGATTGAGGTATGATTGACGCCGCCTTTTCCGGCGAAAGCGCAGCAACCGGCTCGGGTCGGCCGGCAGGCGGCACGATTGCAACCTACCGCATGGTGGTTTCCGCAGCTTCCGGCGACGCTCTTTCAAGCTATCGCGCGTTGTGCGACGGCGCCGTCCATGCTCCCGCCCAAAGCGTGCACTGGGTGCAAAACTGGGTGGAACAGTTGCAGCCCGATGGCCTGATCGCCAGCGTCTGGGAGCACGGAAGGCCGGTTTTCGCCCTTGCCCTCGAAGTCACGAATGCCGGCCCCTTCCGGGTCGCACGCTTCATGGGCGGCTCGCACGCCAATGGCAATTTTCCTGTCGCCTCACCCGCATGGCTGGCATCGGCCGAAAAAGCCGCCGTCCTGGCCCTGGTAGAGGCGATAGCTGCGGCGCGACCGGATATAGATGCGCTCGTTCTCGAACGTGCCACACCTCATCTTGCCGGCCAGGCTAATCCGCTGCTTTTCCTGCCGCACAGTCGGAGTCCCAATATTGCCCTCAGCGTCGATCTGCAGGGCGGTTTCGACGCGATCCTCGAGCAGACCAGCGCCAAGCGCAAACGCAAGAAGCACCGTTCACAGATGCGGAAATTCGAAGCTGCGGGTGGCTTTCGGCGGATTATCGCCCAAACCCCAGAGGAGACACGGCGATTGCTCGACGCTTTCCTGGAGATGAAGGAGAAGCGTTTCGAGGCAATGGGCGTCGCCAACGTTTTTGCGGATGCCGGCATCCGCAAATTCTTCCATGCTCTTTTCTGCAATGCCCTTGCGGCGGACATGCCGATATTCACCCTGGAAGGGCTGGAGGTCGGCGGCGAGTTGCGCGCGGTTACGGGCACAAGCCGCTGCGGCAGGCGCCTGATCTGCGAATTCGGCGGCATCCATGACGACGAGCTTGCCACAAGTAGCCCGGGCGAGTTCCTTTTTTATGAGAATATCAAGCAGGCCTGCGAAACGGGCTACGATATCTACGATTTCGGGGTCGGCGACGAGCCGTACAAGCGCCTGTGGTGCAACAGCGAAACGCACCATATCGATGTCATCATGCCGCTTTCCGGCAAGGGCCGTATCTATACCACCGGCCTGAAGACAGCAGCCCGGCTCAAGGCCGCCGTGAAAAACAACCCGACGGCATGGCGGCTGGCAAAATCACTCCGGAAACGTCTGGTGGGAAAGGCAGGATAGGTAAATCCTGCCCCTGCCTCTGGTTATCAGGCCACGCTGCGGCTCGGCCGGGGAAAGTCCGGCGCCTCGTAGCCGGCCGGCGTCACCAAGATGAACCCTTGATAGCCGCCTGCCGCAAGGTCTTCGGCGGCGGCAGTCACCTGGTCTCCCGGCTCGAGCACACTGATGAATATCTCGGTGTTTTCCCCGACCAGGCGGCGGATACCGTTAGCATCGATGATGCCGCATTCGATCACCACGAGATCATAGGCCGTGGTCAGCGATTCGAGGATGATAGGCAACCGATCGGCAGCCCTCATCGCCCGCTCCGGATCATCAGTGCCGATCGGGATCACATGGCAATCCGAATAGAGATCACCGTGGATGACATTGTTGAACTGTGCACCGGTCGCCAGAAGATTGGTGATGCCGGGAAATCTGATGCTTTCCAGCATCGGCTGTGAAGCGGCGCCACCGGTGGTAAGGTCGAGCAGCAGCACGCGCAGGCCGGCATCCGACACTTCGCGGGCGACCATCACCGCCGTAGCCGCCGCCTCGTCTCCCTGCGGGGAAACGAACAGCGCACGCATCGCACCACCGGCAATCAGCTTCTCGGCTGCATGCACGATGCCGATTTCGTCCGTGATCCAATCGGGCTTTATGCTGCTCCTCGCCGTCACCGGCTCCGGCGCAAGCGCCTCATCGGCTTTGTCGGCCTGCGCATTGACCGCAGGCATCTGCACCTGCTCCACCGGCTCAAAGCGTGCGCCAGGGGCGGCCCGCATAGCCCGGCCGGAGAACAGCTCCTGCAGCAGCGTGATAACGGCCATGATCAACAGCGAGCCAACAAAGGCCGCACCGACCATTGGTACGATCTTCGGAAAATAGGGCTCGGAGGGGGCGATTGCGCGCGAGAAGACGCGTGCATCGACGGGCAGATAGTTGCGGTCCTGGCGCGAGGCAGCTTCGCGATAGCGCGTCATATAGGATTCGAGCAATTGCCGCTGCGAGGTGGCATCCCGCTCCAGTGCACGCAGTTCCACCTCCTGCTCGCCGGCGCGCGCCGACGCCACCTTCAGCTGGTTCAGATCGGCGGTCAACTGGTTCTCACGCAGTGTCGCCGTCTGCACCTCGGTCACGATGCCCTTCAATATGTTGCGGGCTTCGAGGACGATCTGCGCATCGAGATCCGTCAGTTGCGACTTGAGGGCACGAATGCGCGGGTGGTTTTCAAGCATTGTGGTCGACATGTCCGCAATATCGGATTTGAGCTGCACCTGCCGCTCACGAAGCCGCTGGATCAGCGGCGACGACATCACGTCGGGCAGCGCATCGAGCGAGCCGCCCTTCTCCAGCGCGATGCGCATGCTTTGGGCATTGGCCTCCGAGGCGGCGCGGCTGGCGCGAACCCGCGACAATTCGGTGGAGAGTTCGGACAATTGCTGGGTGGCCAGGACCGAATTGTTCTGGCCGATGAGCAGGTCCGATTTGGCGCGGAAGTCCGCAACACGCGCCTCGGCTTCCTTGACCCGCTTGCTCAGGTCGGCAATCTCGGGCTCCAGCCACTCGGTCGCATCCGAGTTGGAGGCGAGCTTGGCATCGCGGCTGACGGAAAGATAAGCGTCGGCGATGGCATTGGGCACCGCAGCGGCAAGCTTGGGATCTTCCGAGGAAAATTCGATGACGATGACGCGCGAGCGCTCGACACGGTAGACGGTAAGCTTCTCACGAAACGCCTTGAGCACCCGCTCGTCCGGCGGCACTTCCGTCGGGTCGCTCTTCAGGCCGGCAATCACCAGCAGCCGGGCGGGCAGCGACATGTTCGCGGCAGGGTCGAATTCCGGCAGTTTCGACAAATCGAGCTGTTGCGCCACCCGCTTGAGGATATCGGTCGAGGAAATCACCTCGACCTGGCTGGTCACGCCCTCCTCGTCCAGGATCGGCTGGCTGTCGCCGGTCGCATCCGGCCGGGTGAAAACCGATTCGCGCGTTTCTATCAGCAGGCGGGTTTCGGCCTTGTAGTGAGGCGTGGCCATCCAGGCCAGGACGAAGACAAGCCCCGCAATGGCAAGCGACACGACCAGGATGCGCAGCCAGTTTCTCGCAAGCGAGGCGAAAAGCTTGCCCAGGTCGACATCTATATCGCTGGCGGTGGATTGAGTAACCGACATGCACCCTGCTCCAATTCTGGGGCACATGGTAAACATCCATGGTAACTCAGCGGTTAATATTGCCTGCAGGACCACTACAGCTAGTCGGAGAGCGAATAGATCGCCCGATATCTCCACCTATTGCATGCAGAACTTACCGACCACCTTTACCGGCCATTAACCCTAACAGGATGATAACGCACCCATCGGAACTTGCCGGAGCGTCCGGTGAAACGCCAAAGGTGCCGTACGGTCATGAAGAGCCCTCGCCCTGTCTTTTGCGCACTTCTGGCAGCCACGTTGCTGGCGGGCTGCTCCAGCTATCGTCCGACACCGACAGCTTTCCACGAGGCGCTCGATCAGCCCTACCGGCTCGATGCAGGCGACCGGGTCCGTGTCACCGTCTTCGAGCAGGAAGGACTGACCAATACCTATAGCGTGGATCAGTCGGGCTATATCGCCGTGCCGCTGATCGGCTCGGTGCCGGCCCGCGGCAACACCGCCCAGCAGATGGAATCGACCATTGCCGCCAAGCTGCGCCAGGGTTTCCTGCGCAACCCCGACGTGTCGGTCGAGATCGACCGCTATCGCCCGATCTTCGTGATGGGCGAAGTCGGTGCCGCCGGGCAATATTCCTACGTTCCGGGCCTTACCGTGCAGAAGGCCATCGCCATTGCCGGCGGTTTCTCGCCGCGCGCCAACCAAGCCAATGTCGACATCACCCGCGACATCAACGGCAAGGTGATGACCGGCAGGGTGCTGACCTCCGATCCGCTGTTGCCTGGCGATACCATCTATGTCCGCGAACGCCTTTTCTGATCGGCAGAACAGGCCGTGACCGGAAAACTGCGCATCGTCCATTGCTTCCGGTCTCCGGTCGGCGGAATCTTCCGCCATGTCCGCGATCTTGCCGAGGCGCAGGTCGCTGCCGGGCACGCCGTGGGGATCGTCTGCGATTCCACCACCGGCGGCGACTATGAGGAACGCCTTTTCGCCGACTTGCAGCATCTGCTCGCGCTCGGAATCAGGCGCACCCCCATGCAGCGCCATATCGGCCCCGGCGATGTCGCCGCCGCATGGCGCACCTATCGTATCATCAAGGAACTGAAGCCGGATGTTCTGCATGGGCACGGCGCCAAGGGTGGCGTCTATGCACGTCTGTTCGGCTCACTGTTGCGGGTATCAAGGTCTCGCGTAGCCCGCCTCTATTCTCCGCATGGCGGCAGCCTGCACTATGACGAAGCGACCACCACCGGGAAGTTCTTCTTCGGGTTGGAGCGGTTGATGGAGCGGCTGACCGATCATCTGCTGTTCGTTTCGGCCTATGAGCAACGAACTTTCCAACGCAAGATCGGCCTCCCGATCGTCCCCCACAGCCTGGTCTATAACGGCCTGCGCGCTGCGGAGTTCGAGCCGGTGATCCCGAACGTGGATGCCGCCGACTTCCTCTATATCGGCATGATGCGCGACCTGAAGGGGCCGGACCTGTTCATTGATGCACTGGCGCAGGTGGAGAATCGGCTGGGCCGTACGGTGAGTGCCGTCATGGTAGGCAGCGGTGACGATCTTCCGCGCTATCACGAACAGGTCAGGCAGGCGGGTCTTGCCCAAAGGGTGAGGTTCATCGATCCGATGCCGGCAAGGAAAGCCTTTGCGCTGGCTAGGTTTATCGTGGTCCCCTCGCGTGCCGAGGCAATGCCATATATCGTCCTCGAGGCGCTGGCGGCCGGCATGCCGATGATCGCAACGGCGGTTGGCGGCATTCCCGAGATCTTCGATGCCGACTCCCCTGCCCTTGTCCATCCGCTTGCCGGCGAACTGGCAGGCAAGATGGGCGATGCGCTGCTTGATCCCGAGGCCTATCGCAAGACGATGCCGGGCCTGGCGGCCATGAAGGCCCGCTTCGGTGCCGACGTCATGGCAAGCCAGATCGAGGCGGCTTATTATTCGGCACTTCAGCGGCATTCGCCAAGCAAAGACCTTTCAAAGCAATCGGTTGTTTCAAGGGTTTCTTAGCTGATCTCTGGTAGTGACCGCGCGTAAGCGCACGGATCATATCGATGAACGAGATCAACCCAGCTCGCCGATTTTCGGTCGAAGCCGTCCGAAAATCCGAGAGCGGATCGCCCCGAAGCGAAAAGTCGGCCAAGCTCAACACCGTCGCCCTGCAGGTCG